>CAZIHJ010000008.1:45071-55723 GCA_964538485.1 uncultured Chitinophagales bacterium
GCTGTTGTTCCCGTCACGCGGCGGCGATTGGAAAAATCACGCGCATTCCGCACGCTGGCCGGTCCCTGTCCGAGGAAGTCTCCGTCAAGGGAAAGAACAACGGACGCCCGGTCGAAATGGTAGAGTGTCTGCACCGGTTCACCGAATGCCAGCCGCGCACCTTCATACATATTGTCCCGATTCACCGGTTCGTACTGATGCCAGCGGGCTTCGGGAAATTGTGCGAGAAGCGTACGAATCTGGTTGCCAAGAGTCGGCGAAGTGATATTCTCAGTCAGAATACGAAGTCCCGCTCCCTTGAGCGAACGTTGTACAGCAAGCTGGGACTGCAATTCGTTGAAGAATTTTCCCCATGTGCTGATTGATCCCTTGTGCAGGACCACTTGAGAACGGTCAGGGTCATACAATGAGAGAATCGCGGCCTGCGTAAACACATCAGTTGCACCGAGACTGGCAGGATGATCCGGGTTGCCTTCAATATGCGTCGGCCTGCCCATGTTGCTTTTCACGAGCACACCCTGTGCATAACCGGCTTGCTGAATTGCCGTTGCGAAATACAGCGGCTTTCCCGGCACCAGTATCTCCGGTTGCTTCACGTAGGGGATAATCTTCTCGTCAGGTTGCTTGACACATGCGCTCAATCCACCCAGAGCGAGCGATGCACCCATGATCTTCAGGAAGCTGCGCCTGCTGTACCCCTCTCCCCACACTGAAGCTTCCCGTGGAAATTCCCGGTGAAGGAAATCCAGAAACTCCGGTGTCTCGGCAACTTCATCAAGGCTTTTCCAATACTGGTGACCGCTCTCTCCTGTGAGTCGTTCGCGTATTGTCTTCAAATCAAACCGTGGCTTTTCGCTCATATCTCTATCTGTGGCAAATGGAGCAGTCGGTAAGCTGCTTCGTTTTTACACCATACTTCTTGACCAGTTCCGCCCCGAGTTCCGTCTGGTTCTTTGCCGGAACGTACTTGAAGTTATATATCTCCTCCCTCGGCCGGATGAATTTTTCCGGTTCACGATGACACTCCAAGCACCATTGCATGTACAGCGATTGGGTTTTCCAGGTCAGCGGCATGACATTCACATCACCATGACACACCTGGCAGGCCATGCCTTTGTTCACATGAATACTGTGGTTGAAGTACGCAAAATCAGGAAGATCGTGGACGCGTATCCACTCCAGCGGTTGCTGGGTTTGGTAGCTGGTGCGCACCGGCTGCAACATCGGAGCGGTGGTCCAAATTTGGGAGTGGCACGTCATACACGTATGCGTGGGAGGAATGCCGGCAAAGGCCGATTTCTCAGCCGAAGTGTGGCAGTAACCACACTCAAGGCCGAGTCCGTTGACATGATGCTCGTGGCTAAATGGCACTATCTGTTCGCGGGCAACGTTGACATTGGTGGTATAACCGGATCGGAACATCTCTGCGGCCACCCATCCAACGAAGGCAATAAGAATCAAAGCAAGCAGAATACTTGCGCGGGAAATGACCTTGAAGCTCGGATGAAAGATCTGAGCCATTTACAATGGTCGCCGTTTCATCGGCAAAAGAACAAAGCTGTATGCAGCACTGACCAAAAACATTCTCGCATGTGGATCCGAATCGGGAGTGGGCCTTGCGTACTGCTTTGCACTGAAGCATACGCTGAACGAAGGCAGGAAAATATGCAAAAATCTGTTGAATATATCAAGTAATGCTCATCAGTCTCTTGTGCCGATCGTCGATCTACATCCACTTATTTCGTCTGAATACCCAGAGCATTCCTGATCCGACCAACAGCATGAATACCGTCGCGGCAACAACTCCATACTCCCAGTCTGCTCCAGGCAAATACTGGAAGTTCATTCCAAAAAAACCTGTGATGAAACTCAGCGGAAGGAAAATAGTGGAGATGATTGTTAGAACCTTCATTACTTGATTGAGATTGTTTGAGGTAACCGAAAGATAGGCATCCAGCAATCCTGTAACAACGTCGCGGTAGGATTCCGCCAGATCACCCATCCGTACCAGATGGTCATACACATTCCTGTAGTAGACCATCTCTTCGTGGGTTATCAGAGAAGAGAATTCGCCTCGTGAGAGCCGGCTTAACATTTCCTTTTGGTATGTGGCAATGCGCCGGACGGTCATGATATCCTTCTTGAGTTGAAGGATACGAATCATTGTCCGCTGCGATGGCTTCTTGAATATCTCATCCTCCATTCCATCAATCGCATCGTCCAGAGAATCGAGGATGGGAGTATACTGATCCACGAGATCGTCAATAATAAGGTGAAAAAGAAAATCGGGGCCCCTGCCAAGGGTCTGGGCATTCTTGCCACATAACTGCGCCGTATGTGAAATCGATCGCAGCGGCTTGTAATGATGCGTAATGAGTACTCGTTTTGAGAGGAAGGCACTGAGCTGCGAAGTACGGATCTGCACGCCTGGGAGCGTCACCCTTTCCTTAGTGTCGTTCACCTTCTCGATCGGATTGAAGATCACAAAGAGGTACTCACCAAAGTCCTCCACCTTGGGGAGGTGCCCCTCTTCACCACGACCTCGCTGACAATCTTCGACCGCGAGCGGGTGGTAGTCCATGAGCGAAACAAGAATTGTCTCCTCCTCGGCCTCCTGCGGATTTTCCAGATCAACCCAGAAGACCCCTTCCTGCTGCCGGACTGCCAGGGCAAATTCCTTGATCGTCAGCTTCTTCAGTTCGTTCTGGTTATACTGATAGATTGTGACCATGGCAACTCTCACTCATTCTATTACACAACAACATTTCTCCCTTGTCGCCGGGACACTTCATCCTCAATTCCGTAAATAGAAATCTCATTCAGTAACAGGACAACAGATGGAATGGCTATGAGAACTCGGAATGAGGAAGGATGGCGGCAGAGTCTTGTCCATCAGCGAGACGTTGGTTCATCATGATATGGATTAGATTGGACAAAGATTACCATTTCCGGATTCAGAATCAACGCGTGTCTGCCTGGAATCTTATGCACGGTTGCGGGGCAGGTGAGGCGTCATCTCAGTTTGGTACGGCCCGAACCCAATCGCCGAAATTCTTCAACTCTTCCATGCGGCATGACCAGACAAGTTGATCCTCCCACACCGTTATGTCCGGGCATCCATCGCACATACTCAACGCCCCGTTCTTCATAAAGTCAGCGGGTTGAATAATCATGACAGATTGAAGATAAAGCTTCTTGAAGAGTAATGCGGGCGATTTGATGACATCATGGAGGAAGGCGGATGCAGTCCGACCGAGGCCTTTGTCCAGCGGTGACAGCAGCAGCATGGATTTGCCACGTCCGAGCACTTTCGGCTTTGTATACGCCAGATACGATCCGTTGAGGAGATGATGCAGCGATTGTGAGAGTTCCATCAATTTCGGCCCCGCGTAACCATAGATGTTGTCCCTCGTCCCGAACCTCATTGTCAGCAGCCATTTGAAATGATCGGGCCGTTCGGTTCCGTTAAGATATGCACAGGGTTGGAAGTCCGGATACACTTTTCGCAGTTCCTGTACAATATCGGTGGACATGATGTCCGTCTTTCTGTCTTCCTGAATCGCATACGTAATTGGAGCCATGTCGATTTTCTTTCCTCCGACAAGGTATTCATATCCCTTGTGAATCGGCGCAGCCCTGTAGGCAATGAACACAAGGATATTCACGATGTCTATGTGTTCCTGTCCCCATTCAGCGATCCCCGGGACGAACTGAAGTGTATCTTCATAGACGGTGGCATTGAATGCACAGGAGATTCCACCAACCTCGGCCAGCATCCGGGCATAGTGAAGACGGAGATCATTCAATTCCATTTCACTCTTACCGCGCATATGGGGCCTTTGCTGCTTGCTGTCGATATGAAACGTAAACCCTTCGACCCCCGCCTTCTTCAGCGCTTTGAGTTTATCCATGGTCAGCAGAAGGCCGTTCGTATTAATGATCGGTTTTTGACCGTCGCCAGCAATCATCTCGACAATGGCCTCAATGCGGGGATGCGTGAGGGGGTCGCCTCCTGCAATGGAAACTCCATCCGTCTTGCGAAGCCGGTTGAAGACATCGAGTTCCTTCCGGATGACATCCAGGGACTTGTGTGAATTGCTCTCGTTGGAACGATAACAACCGTCGCAATACAGATTGCACATACTCGTCGGCTCAAGCCAACTGATGGCGTTGTCGGGCAACGTCCAGGGAAGTCGGTAGAGATCCGAGTGATTGAGTGTTCCGGCCATGGCCATCCCTTTCGATGAAGAATGAAATAGAAAGACCTGCCCCTCAGAGTATCATCGAAGAACAGGTCCTGGTATGAACGGTACGTTTGCGACGGAATTGTGAATCGCCCGTCAGCGATTGTTAGGCAACAAACTATCTCTTGCTCATGACAACATAATCACGGATATCGCTGCCGAGATAGATTTGGCGTGGACGGGCAATTTTCTGATCAGCGTCAAGCAACAGCTCCTCCCACTGCGCGATCCAACCGACGGTCCGGGGAATTGAGAACAACACCGGGAACATCTCCACCGGAAAACCGATTGCCTGATAGATCAAGCCGGAATAAAAATCCACGTTGGGATAGAGCTTGCGCTTTATAAAGTATTCATCCTCCAGCGCAATGCGTTCCAATTCGAGGGCGACATCGAGTTTGGGACTCCGTCCTGTTACCTCAAATACCTCATCGGCCAGTTTCTTAATGACCTTCGCACGTGGATCATAGTTTTTGTAGACACGGTGTCCGAAACCCATCAGGCGCCCGCTGCCATTCTTCACGTCCTTGATGAACTGCGGGACCTTCGCCTTGGAATCGACCTCGTCCAGCATGCGCAATACGGCCTCATTGGCCCCACCGTGTAACGGGCCGTACAACGCCGCCGCAGCTCCGGCCATGGCAGAGTACGGATCAATATGCGAGCTGCCAATACCGCGCATGGCATTCGCACTGCAATTCTGCTCATGGTCTGCGTGCAGGATAAAAAGAATGTCCAGTGCCTTCACCAGAGTCGGGTGTGCCTCGTACTTGGTTTCCGTCATCCGGAAAAGCATGCTCATGAAATTGGCAACGTAACCGAGTGAGTTGTCCGGATAGACATACGGCCTGCCGACGCTGTGGCGGTACGCAAACGCTGCAATCGTCGGCATCTTGCCGATGAGGCGATACGTTTGTTTACGCCGCGACTCAGGATCCATAATGTTCTTTGCATCTTTGTAGAATGTCGAGAGGGCGCCCACAGTGCTGATCAGCATTCCCATCGGATGGGCGTCATAGTGGAAGCCATCCATCAGCTTCTTGATGTTTTCATGAATCAAGGTGTGATACGTAACGTCGTGTGTCCAATCCTCAAACTGCGCCTTCGTCGGCAACTCACCGTAGAGGATCAGATACGCCGTCTCAAGAAAGCTGCTCTTCTCAGCCAACTGCTCGATGGGGTAGCCACGGTAGCGGAGAATCCCCTTGTCGCCATCAATGAAGGTGATCTTACTCTTGCACGAAGCGGTGTTCATGAAAGCAGGATCATACGTCATCAAACCAAAGTCATCGTCTTTGACTTTGATCTGACGCAGATCGACGGCCTTGATGGTCTCGTCTGTAATCGGGATCTCATACTTTTTCCCGGTACGGTTGTCAATGATCGTCAATGTCTCTGGCATGATGTGCTTCTCCTTGTAACGCAACGAGATTCAATAACTCTCGGAAATTAATGGGTTATCGGATTGGGTGGTGAGATAAAGAACATGGCGAACACGGGTAGGGGCGGGTTCGTCGTCAACCGCCGTAACGGCCTACCAAAGATAGTGTTTTGGGGAATGAAAGAAAAGCGGTAAAACCTTGTGATGGTGCTAAAGTTTCGTTACCTGGTTTACACGCGGCGGACAAACGGGGACGGTTCGATTCGCTCACCTCAGGCGTTTATCCTACTGCCGATTGATCTGAGAAGTAGGTCAAGCTTGACCGAATAGTCTCAAACTTTAGCACTACTAACCTTGCTGACCGCTAGATCCCTCGTGGGAAAGAACTCCTCATGCAACACCCTTGCGGCCGCTGGAACGTCCTTGCCATCAACAACAAAGGTAACGTTGATTTCCGAAGCACCGAGGGAAACCATGCTTACGCGTATATCATGCCGGTCAAGGGTTGTGAAGATTCGCCCAAGGGTCCCCTTATTGACCTTGAGATTCTCGCCCACCACGCAGAAGATCGCCTTGTCACCGGCAATCTCAACGTCTGCAACCTCCTTCAATTCGGCCGTCACTAGATCAAGGCCGGCGGGACTATCCACTGTTAACGATATACTCACCTCGGACGTGGCAATAGCATCGACGCTTTTCTGATAGCGGGCAAATACCTCGAAAACCTTCGCCAAAAACCCATGTGTCATCAACATGCGGGTGGAATCGATGTTGACGAGCGTTATTCCCTTTTTGAAGGCAATGGCTTTGATCTGAGAACCATCGCCGACACCCGGACGTTGGAGGATGACGGTTCCAGTTCCTGTTGGTCGCATCGAGTTCAACACACGGACGGGGATGTTTTTCTTTACAGCGGGGAGAATGGTCGATGGATGCAATACCTTCGCACCAAAGTATGCAAGCTCCGCCGCCTCCCGGAATGTCATCTCCTCAACAAGTCTTGCAGATGGAATCATCGAGGGATCGCACGTCATCACACCATCCACATCCGTCCAGATTTGAATCTCGTCTGCATTCAATGCCGCACCGATGATTGCAGCGGAATAGTCCGAGCCACCCCGACCGATGGTGGTGGGAATGCCACTCGCAGTTGAACCGAGGAAGCCCTGCGTCACCACAACATGTCCCGACTTGAGTGCCGGGAGAACTTGTTCACCAACCTTCTTATCGATAACATCAAATAATGGCGTTGCGTGGGTAAAATCATCGTTGGTGATGATAAAATCCTGGGCGTTCAGTAAGAGGGCGTTGACACCGATGTGGCGGAGATGGTGGGAAAGCAGCAGCGTGGCAAGACGTTCACCAAACGAGGCGAATGTATCCAATGAGCGGTTGGTGAGCTCTCCGAGAATGGCAATACTCCGCACGATGTCCCGAAGTTCATCCATCATGGCATCGATCTGTGATTGAACGGTGAAAAGCACTTCGCCGGTCAACAACTCATGTGCGATTTTTCTATGACGCTGGCGGAGTTGCTCCACGGCCTCAAGCGACTGGGTTGTCTTTCCATCTCGTACACCAGCCGCCAAACCAAGCAGCGCATTGGTAACGCCGGCACATGCCGACGAGACGACAACAAGGTGCTGCTTCTCATGTCGCCGGACAATCTCACCGACATTCTTTATTGCACGGGCGTCCTGTACAGACGTCCCGCCGAATTTCATGACGATCAATGGAGTGTTCGGATTACTGAAAACAAGAATCCGTCATCAACAGGACATCGCACGATCAAACGGTTGCGTCTGGTTTTGACATTCACTTAGCTCTTCTCGTAGGCCTCGGCTTGGGTAATTCTCTGCGCCGTGGAGGCAGATAATTGTCGGCTGTGACAACCTTTCTGCCGGTTTTTTCTTCCAGTTCCAACCGCGCTTTTTTGGCGATGCTGCCGCCCGTCTTTGCGGCTGTCTGGTTCTCAGCTAAACCCGTAGCTTCCACACTTTCAGCGAGCTGGCGCGTCGCCAGCTCAGCCAGCGCGGTGAAAATCAATTCCGCTTCGCTCATGTGGTCGCGGAGGTTCTGTGTTTCGAGACCCTTCAAATCTTTGTGGGCTTTCACGCTCACGCCCGACCATTCCTGGTGGATGATGTTGGTAAGGATGGCATACTCCTCGCCCTTTTTGATTTCATGTCCGGCCCAATAATCGGTGAGCTTGTTGCGCGTTTCCTGCCCGGTCATGCGTTGTTGAATCCACTTCTCGCTACGACCATGTTTCTGCCAAGTCTCACGAGCGCGGTCCAACGAACGGGCTGGATCAGCCATTTCCTGCATCCGCTCGTAGCCGACTTTGGCCAGCCAGAGTTTGATCGGCTCGGCCTTCGGGCTGGGGACACTCTGCACGAGACGCAGGAGGGTTTCGGCGGTGGCGACGTCGGTGAGGCGCTGTTTACCATCATACGCCGCCATTTTCAACTGGTAACAATTTGTTACCAGTTCACTTCCCTCTTTAGCGAGGCGGCCTTTCAGAACTTTCCAGTACTTTCTCGATGCCTGGTAGTCCGGTTGCTGCGTCAACACCTGAATGATGTCTATGACCGAAAACCACCAGGTCTCGGTCTGTTCGTCATACACACGCCGGATATTGTATCCTTCAAAAACAGCGAGGCCTTTTTTCATGGCGGCAGAATGAGGTCGTTTGGATTTGGTGGAATTTTCAGCTGGTGACAATTCCTCACCGGTTTACTTACGCAGAGACAAACGGTATTCAGTCGGCTAGATTTTGTAACCAACTGGGATCCGGCTGATTCTATGAGTTATTTGTCCATCAGTGTTACTACCACATTTCCCTTTTTATGCCCTTTGTCAACATAGCGATGAGCTTCGATAATCTGCTCGAACGGGTAACGCCGGTCAATGACCGGTTTAAATTCTCCCGCCCCGGCTAACTCGGCAAGAAAACGCACATCCTCGGGACGCTCGATTACAGTACCGGCAACAACCTTCTTTTTGCTCGTCATAGAAACCCAAGGGGCCATGACCATGTCCGACAGCCCGCCCAAGACTACAAGCAAGCGTCCTCGTTCTTTCAGTGAACTCTTGCACCTGGAGAACGGAGCTGTGCCAGCTGTGTCGACGATGACATCATAGGTCTCACCATTCTGCGTGAAGTCCTCTTTTGTGTAGTCGATGACATGAGTAGCACCCAGAGATTTTACAAGTTCCAAGTTGGCGGTACTGCACACGCCAGTCACCTCAGCGCCAAAATGCTTCGCAATCTGCACTGCGGCAGTACCAACTGCACCGGACGCGCCATTGATGAGTACTCGTTCCCCTCTCTGCAGTTTTCCTCGTCTGAAGAAACTTAATGCCGTTGTGCCACCAAAAGAGAGTGCGGCTGCTTCATCGTAAGTCAGATTGGAGGGCTTCAATGCTACCGGCCCGTTTTCCTGAATGCACTTGTATTCTACATAACAGCCCATGCTGATGCCGGGAAACGCAAACACCTGATCTCCGACTTTGAATTTACTCACGTCCTTGCCTACGGATTCAATTTCACCGGCAAGCTCCGTTCCCAGGATTGGTTGCCGTGGCTTCGAGAAACCAAGCGCGAGACGCGAGATCAGTCCGAAGCCGGCGGGTACATCAAGACTCCGTACTCTATGGTCCCCTGAAGTTACTGTGGTCGCATATACTTTTATCAGGACTTCATTGTCCTTCGGGACTGGTTTGGGTATGTCCTTCAGTTGAAGAACTTCCGGCGGGCCGTATCGCTCGTAGACAACTGCTTTCAAGTATGATCCTGTGTGGTTCCTTGGGTGACGTTCATAAGCGCGCAGGGCGTGAAACGGGTCATAGCACTTGTCACTCGACTATTTTCCAGTAGGAATTCTTTCTGGCGACTTTACCATTCCGAAACTCCCAAAGATCACAACCCCGGATGTTCAAGCTCACCCCCGAAGTTGTTGTTCCAGTGAGCGTCCATTCTGATACCCCCATATCTGCTGCCACCCAATGACGATCATCTCCGTAGTGAACGTCGGGGATACCTTTGAATCGACCGGCAAGCGCTTCACGCACCTGTTCTTTGCCGACGAAGCGTTGTCCCCAGGGTTCCGGGCCTCTTGGAAAATCAAAGGAGCAGTCATCAGAGAAGAATTCCATAATCGCGTCGAGATCGTGTCGATTGAATGCGTTAAGGATTTGCTTTAGAGTCTCGACTGTGACGGTTTCATCGCCTGTTTTCTTCTCGATCTGTCGCTTCTTGGGCGGCAGGTTGGGGTTCCCATCAGGCTTGCCAGAGAACACAATTGCCCCCGTCAGGCTGCATACGACATACACCATACATCTCATTCATTTTGTGTTCCTTGCATGATCAGCAACATGCCACACTCTGGGGTTTACTCCACGACTGAATCGCCACAAACGTGACGACCGTTTGCGTTTATGGCTGACCAAAGCTTACAGAGTTTCTTACGGAGAGTCAAGGTGAAAAAGAAAAACCGCAGAGACGCCAAGACGCAGAGCAAGAAAAGAACTCCGTGTCTCCGCGTCTCTGCGGTGATATTCTTTAATGGTCAGGCCCTCGGTCGCTACGGCGCCTCAGGGTAAGAACTGTTATTTCACCAGTAACATCTTCTTCAGGCTCGTGTAGTTGCCAGGGCCGTTCACAGACTTTGCTTCCATCTTATAGAAATACACGCCGCTGCTCACCTTCTTGCCGAAGCTGTTGGTGCCGTCCCACTCCATAGTAAAGTACCCGGCGGGTCGCTGCTCATCAACAAGCTTTGCAACGGTCTGGCCGAGCATATTGTACACGGTCAGCCGCACGTTGCTTTCCTCGGGCAGAGCAAATCGGATATTGGTCACCGGATTGAATGGGTTGGGATAGTTCTGCGCAAGCTCGAATACCGCGGGAAGTCCGGTCTGATCAACAACATCCGTCGCACCGACGTTGAAACGGACAGGGACTGATGCAACCGGCGTTACGGGATCGTTGCTGGCAATATTGAGTGTTCCCTGATAGACGCCAA
>CAZIHJ010000009.1:0-40958 GCA_964538485.1 uncultured Chitinophagales bacterium
TACTTGAATCCGCTCTCGGTCATCGAGTCGTCGCAACGTTCACGCGAGGAGCGTGACAATGTGTTTTGGGCGTTTGATGTACAAACGCATTTCATTCGCGGGGTGGAGTTCACCGGCTCTGTGCTCTTTGACGATATTCACTTTACAAAGATCTTTGACAATTCATGGGTTAACCGTTACGCAGTTCAGTCTGGTTTCATGCTGACAGATCCATTGTTCATTGAGAATGCAAGTCTGATGGTCGAGTATACACGCGTCGAGCCGTTCGTGTTCTCACATAACCGCTCGCGTGATAACGATTTCGGGAGTCTGGGCCGTCCGATCGGACCGTGGATCGGGCCGAATGCGGATTCGTGGTTCTTCCGCGGTGATTATTTTCCGGCCAGGAACCTCTCCTTCTCCCTCCGTGTTAGTTTGACCAGACAGGGAGAGAATGTTCTTGACAGCACCGGTACTTTATTCCAGAATGTCGGCGGCGATATTCTCCAGCCACATCGCTCTTCCGACCCTCTGACGAAGTCATTTCTCAGCGGCATTCTTGTCAAGACGAAACGGATTGAGATTCTGGGAATATGTGAGATCATCAATCAGGTATGGATTGAGGGTCGGTACGGATACGATCACGAAGAAACTTCAGGAGAGGTATCGAAGAACCACAATTTCAATTTCCGCGTTCGGATGGAGCTTTGAAACAACCGTTGATTCTCAGTTCAATCTCGCTATCTTATTGAATCTGCTTTCATACATCGAATACTGTACGATTATATTCATTAATTAACGATTGGAGTTCTGCCATGTCCCTCAAAGTTGGAGACAAAGCGATTGATTTTACGCTGCATGATATCGACAAGAAACAACGAACACTGAAGGAATTCATCGGGAAGAAAACCGTGATCGCCTTTTATCCGGGAGCGTTTTCAGGAGTATGCACCAAGGAGATGTGTACGTTGCGTGATTGGAACTCAATGCTCGGGTCGTTGAATGCTCAGGTCGTTGCCATTAGCATTGATAGTCCACTTGTCAACAAGGCATTCGCCGAACTGAACAAACTGAATTTCCCTGTCCTCTGCGACTACACCAGGGAAGTCAGCAAGCAATACTGCGGGCTCTATGACAACTTCGCAGGCCTGCCGGGTTTACCGGCGGCGAAGCGTTCGGTGTTTATCCTCGACGCAAGCGGTATAATCACCTACGCGTGGATATCCGAGACGAATCCGGGAGCCGATCCTCCGTTTGAGGAAATCAAGGCAGCATTGAACTAGTCATACTCACCAATTCACAGATTCAGGCGAAGGACCAACACATGGCCGAACTGAAAGAGGGACAAAGAGCACCTGATTTTTCTCTCCCGACTGGTGATGGAAAATCACTGTCTCTAAGTGACTTGAAGGGGAAGAAAGTTGTTCTGTATTTTTATCCGAAGGACGACACTTCCGGATGCACGAAAGAGGCGTGCTCATTTCAGGAGAACATGGCTGCAATTAAGAAAAAAGGTGCGGTGATTGTCGGAATAAGTCCGGATAGTCCTGCTTCACATAAGAAGTTTGCAACAAAGTACGATTTGTCTTTTCCTCTTGTCAGCGATGAAGAAAAGGAGATCGCCAACAAGTATGGTGTGTGGAAGGAAAAGAGCATGTATGGCAGGAAGTATATGGGAATTGAACGGACAACATTCATTATTGACGAGAGCGGGAAGATCAGCCGTATTTTTCCCAAAGTAAAGGTCGATGGACATACCGGGGAAGTACTGGCGAGTTTGTAACGATCCGAATATTCAGGAACGAGGAACAGGAAAGAAATAATGGTCTATGTAACACGGAGAGCAAGTTTCAGTGCGTCGCACCGGTTGTATAACCCGGGATGGAGCGACGAGAAGAACGCCATGGTATTCGGCAAATGTAACAACCCCAATGGACACGGCCACAACTACGACATCGAAGTAACGGTTGCCGGGAACCCACCGGGTGACACAGGTATGGTGATTGATCTCAAGAAGCTTGCCGATATCATTGAGGTGGAAATTATCGACCGGGTGGATCACAAGCATATGAATCTTGATGTGGATTTCTTGCGGGGATGCATCCCGACTGCCGAGAATATGGCCATTGCGTTCTGGAAGATTCTTGATCCGAAGATCAACGAGGGCAAGCTTGTGTCGGTGAAGCTGGCCGAATCCGGGAATAACTTTGTTGAGTACCGGGGTGAATAGATGAAAGACCATGACGTGAAGAAAATGGAGGCAATTGTTGCGGAAATGCTCGCAGCAATTGGGGAAGACCCTCAACGTGAGGGCCTGCAACGGACCCCCCACAGGGTTGCCAGGGCGTATGAATTTTTCACGAGCGGCTATTCGCAGAACATTCAGGAAGTGTTGAACGGTGCAGTGTTCAGCGAAAAGTACAGTGAGATGGTGATCGTGAAGGACATCGATTTCTTCAGTCTTTGTGAACATCATCTCCTGCCATTTTTTGGCAAGGCACATATTGCCTACATCCCGAGCGGAAAAATCCTGGGACTCAGCAAGCTTCCACGCATCGTAGATATGTTCAGTCGGCGGTTGCAGGTTCAGGAGCGTTTAACGCAGCAAATTGCCTCCACGTTGTACGATGTGTTGAACCCCGACGGCGTGGGAGTGGTCGTGGAAGCGCGCCACATGTGTATGATGATGCGTGGTGTTCAAAAGCAGAACTCAGTTGCCACTACGAGCGCTATGCTGGGTGTGTTCCGGGATGAGGACAAGACCAGACAGGAATTCCTCTCGCTCATCGAGAACAAGTTCGCATAAAAACTCTCGCAAGTGTCAACTGAAACCTTCCGGAGGTACCGGAAGGTTTCTTCTTTTTCGCTCTGTCAGTGAGGGAATGGTATGGGAAGATTGCAGGATAAAGTCGCTATCGTCACGGGTGCTGGACGGGGGATCGGCAAGGCGATTGCAGAAGCCCTTGCCTCGGAAGGAGCAACGGTTGTGCTTGCGGCACGGACGATCAGCGAAATACAGGACCTCGCAACTCATATCTCTGCGAACGGTGGACAAGCCATGGCTGCTCCTGCTGACATAACGAAGGAGGATCATATCAATGCCCTTGTTGATTCCGTTGCAAGTACATTCGGACGAATTGATATCCTGGTGAACAATGCAGGTATCGGTGTATTCAAAAATGTTGTCAATATGGAAGTCGCGGAGTTTGATCGGATGTGGGAAGTAAACGTGAGAGGTGCGTTTATTGCCACCAAGGCCGTATTGCCTTATATGATCAGGCGAAGAGAGGGACATATTGTGAATATCAGTTCACTGGCAGGCAAGAATAGTTTTGTTGGAGGAGCGGGATACTCCGCAACGAAATGGGCACTGCGAGGTTTTGCCGGATCACTGATGCTCGAGGTACGCGATGCGAATGTCAGGGTGACATCGATTTTCCCGGGATCGGTTGATACATTGTTTTCATCAGCGCACATGCGGGGAGAGAAGATCACACAGCCGCAGGACGTCGCCGGTGCGGTGGTGTTTGCCGTGACTGCTCCGGGAAGAACAATGGTGAGTGAAATTGATGTACGTCCGACGAACCCCAAATAGAAGGGCGGAGGTACTTGCTCCGCCCATTATCCGGGAGTTCATCGACCGCTAGTCATCACAGTCATTATCACACTCACCATGGTGTCTCATCTGACGACGCGGTCCGCCTGGCTTGCCCATCTTTTGGCGATGTTCTTTGGCAAGTTCCCGTTGTTCGGGCGTAAGCAGTTCACGCATCGCAAAATGCAGCTCGTTTGTTGCGAGTTTCATCTGCAATTGAAGATCAGAGATGGTGCGTATCGCCTTTTCTATGGTTCCCCGATCCGGGGTATCTGATTCAAGCTGACCACGCATATCAATCCGGGTTTCCTGGATTTTCGAACGGAGCTGTACAATCCGTTTCTCGTGCTCACGACGCAGCTTTCCCATCGCAACTTCCTGGGCGTCAGTAAGATTCAATTGTTCATGCATCTCACCCCTGAACTGGTGGTTCTCCCGGTGTCGTTGCCCAAACCCCGGTTGCGCCGTGGCGACTCCCAGGGCAAGAGACATGAATACTACCAATATACCGACCCTCTTCATCATAACGATCCTCACGTGTATTATGGTTATATGGTTCGGATGTTTGATGCAAATAGAGAGTCGGAGGTTTAATCCGGTGTTTGACTTTTCATCGGATTCTTTCTAAGTTCACAACGTGTTGCATGTGCCATGGAGCTAGTGACTTGCCGGGAATCGCCCCTCTGATTACGCCATTTCAGCAAAAATTTCTTTTCGGTCTACTCCTGTCTCTTCTCGCTCTTGCCGGCTGCTCGGTCGGTGACTTTCTCGGCGCGTACTTTAATACGTACTACAATGCCCAGAAAGCATTTTCTGAGGCGGAAACTGAGCTTCTGGCCCAGCAAGACCCCAAAGCGATCGACAAGGGTTACCTCGCGCCCTTTACTGTCCCGTCCACGGCGAAGACAAAGTTCACTGCGGTAATTGAGAAATGCTCCAAGCTCCTGCAATTTCATCCGGAGTCGCAGTTCATCGATGATGCTCTGTTGATGATTGGCAAATCATACTATTACCAGAATGACCACCAGCAGGCCGAACGAAAACTCCGGGAGCTGATCGATCAGTTTCCCGAAAGTGATCTTGTTCTGGAAGCGCGACTGTTTCTTGCCAATACGCTGTATCGATCAAACATGAAAGATGGGGCCAGATCCACGGCAAGTGAACTTGTTGCGCTGGCCGGCGAGAAGAACGAACCGGAGTTTGTTTCCCGAGCATCCATGCTTCTTGCAACTATTGACTTCGACAACAAGAACTATTCGGCAGCGCGTGAACACTACGCTCACGCCGCTGAAAATGCAGAGACGCCTGAAGACCGGTTTGGTGCGCAGATCCGTGTAGCAGAGATGTATGTTCTTGAAAATGAGTACCTGAGTGCAGCTCAGGCATTTGTGAAAGCAGAAGAATCGTCGACGACCTATATCACCGATTTTCGTTCACGCATTGGTCTTGCGCGGATGCTGTCAAAACTCGGGAGGCATGAAGAAAGCCTCGACGGACTTGAAGAGTTATTGGATAATGCAAACACTCGCGAGTTTCACGGCGAAGTGGATCTTGAACGTGCCAACGTCTACCGGGACATGGGTGATCTTCCGCAGGCGGTTGATCACTACCGCTATGTTGATACGACATACGCAAGGACGGAAGTGTCCGCCAAGTCGTATTATGAGCTTGGGCTGCTGTACGAAAAAACTTTCTTGCAGTATGACTCCGCCCGAACCTCGTACGCCCAAGGTCGCGGGCAGTCGGCTCAATCACCGGTGACGCTGTTGTTGAATGAGCGTTATGAGAACATGAATAAGTACTTCATGTTTGCGAGTGAAATCAGGAAACTGGACAGCTTGAAGTACCTGATATTGAACCCTCCGGATACAACGGCCATGAACGATACTGTTGATGTCGGGCCGGACAGTCTGCGAGTTTCAGCCGACACCACAACAGTATCCGACACTCTCCTGCATTACGACAAAGAGTTGGTGGATTTATCCGTGCCAGGGGAGGATTCGGATTCTGTTACAAGTGCACCAGGTGACTCGGTAGCACGTGTGCGGTGGATTCCTATCACCATTCCGCTTGATACGGTGGAAGCTCGCCTTGCTCTGAACAAGACGGAACTTGCTGCGTTGTTCTACACGGACATGGAGGTGCCGGACTCAGCAACACACTGGTACATGAAACTCCTCACCGACCATCCGGAAAGCCGGTTTGTTCCCCGTGCGCTGTACGCACTCGCACAGATTTTTGACCTTGACAGCACGCGTGCACAATCAACTGTTGATTCTCTCTACCGTGAAATTGTTGTACGTTTCCCGTCATCGGAGTTTGCTGAACCAGCACGACGGGCTCTTGGCCTACCGGAACAAACAAAAGAAGTGGATGAGGTTGCCTTGTTGTACTCGCAAGGCGAGAAACTCATGGAGAGCGGTGAGAATAAAAAAGCAATCTCGATTTTCTCGTCCATTGTCCGGGGGCATGCGGATTCACCCCTTGCTTCGAAAGCGCAGTACGCCATTGGGTGGATATACGAGAATGCACTGCCACAACCAGATAGCGCAATCTCCAACTATCAACATCTCGTTACTCTTTTTCCCTCTTCACAGTATGCCCTGCTTGTACGGCCAAAACTCGATGCTGTGGATGCGGCAAAGCGGGCGTTGGAGCAACCTCCGGATAGTCTTGGCCAGAAGGCAAAGGCCCCTTCCGAGAAAGAACGTCCCCCCGCCACATCGGAACCCCAAGAGGGTGAAGGAGAGAAGGTTCCGGAGACACTAAATCAAGAACCTCCTCCAGTGGAAGAGATTCCCACACCGGAAGATGCACCTCCACAGGAAGAGATTCCTCCTCCTGTAGAGATCCCCCCAACAGAAGAGATCCCTCCACCAGGGCAACGGCATTGACAGTGCAGACACTCTGTCCGGTTCGTTATGTCTCGGAAGTTGCAGAGAATATTTTCGTTCTCGGTTTCTCCTCAGGAAATATTGCAGGGACTATTCTCCCCGGACAGTTTGTGAACATCAAAGTCACCAGCAGTACCGAACCGCTTCTCCGCAGACCGTTCAGTGTATACCGGACGGATGGCGACACAATCGAGATCATCTTCAATGTGGTGGGAAGAGGGACGGACTTTCTCAGGAACAAGCGACCGGGAGAGTTACTGGACGTCCTTGGGCCCCTCGGGGTGCCTTTTGGCCTCACAACGAATCCGTTTGACACCGCCATACTTGTTGCTGGAGGACTTGGTGTGGCGCCGTTTCCCCTTGCCACAAAGGCACTACTCCAAGCGGGAAAAGCCATCGTGTCAATTGTGGGGGCAAGGTCACAGTCTCAAATTGTGGACGCGCATCTGGTCAACACCCACGTTGCAACGGATGATGGAAGCAGGGGCAAACGGGGTAATGTGGTTGAGCTACTCCAAGAATTGCTCGATACGAACGCGCATGGCCTGCCAATGGTGTTCGGTTGCGGGCCGACCGCAATGTTGCGCGCGTTGAGCCAAGTCGTCAAGACACGCTCCATTCCCTGTGAAGTTTCACTTGAAGGCCCGATGGGGTGTGGATTTGGTATTTGTCAGGGGTGTCCGGTGGAGATTGTGGGGGATGAAAAGACATATAAGCTCATGTGCAAGGATGGTCCAACATTTAATGTGAACGCAATAGTCTTGTGATGGTAAAATCGTCGTTCCATATCGGCAACACACATTTCAAGAATCGCGTGCTTGTGGCTTCGGGGACCTATGGGTACGGAGAGGATGCCACAGGCATAGCTGACATCTCCAAGTTGGGTGGAGTTATCACAAAGTCACTTTCCATGAAGCCACGGGCAGGTAATCCGCCTGTCCGAATTGCAGAGACCGCCTCCGGGATGTTGAATTCGATCGGGTTGGCGAACGTCGGCGTACAGGCGTTCATCGAACAAAAGCTTCCTTTTCTTCGGACGGTTGATACCACGGTGATCGCCAATATTGCCGCTAGTACAATTGACGAGTATTGTGCCGTGCTTGATCTTCTTGAGGCGCAAGATGGTGTTGATGGGTTCGAGATCAATGTTTCGTGCCCCAACGTGAAGGAAGGTGGATTGAGTTTTGGCACGAACTGCGAACTGACCGCAGAAATCACCCGCCGACTCCGTTCGAGAACGAAGAAGCCACTTATCATCAAACTCACCCCAAATGTTACTCATATATCCGAGTTTGCCAGGGCAGTGGAAGGGGCAGGGGCAGACGCAATCTCCGTTATCAACACGGTCATCGGTATGGCTGTGAATGTTCGGACAAGAAAACCGATTCTTTCGACAATAACAGGTGGACTCTCCGGTCCCGCAATCAAACCCATCGCTCTGGCGAAAGTCTACGAAGCATCCTGTGCGGTGAAAATCCCGGTTATCGGCATCGGGGGTATCATGAACGGAATGGATGCCCTTGAGTTCTTGATTGTCGGAGCAACTGCAGTACAAGTCGGGACGGCAAATTTCATCGATCCTGCGGCCGGAATTCGTATTGCCGCAGAGATGGAACACTATTGTCTTGAGAATAATATTGCTGATCTTGGCATGCTTGTCGGTTCCCTCGATGCAAAGACTGATGCATCAATCCTCCATAGCTGGTTGTAAGCATTTCGCATACGGCATTGTCCTCATACGCACACACTCTCCGCTATCTGTACGGCCTCCAGCACAGGGGAATGAAGTTCGGGCTCCGCAACGTACGATTCCTGCTGAAAGCGGTTGGCAATCCTCAACGGCGTTTCACGTCTATTCACGTCGGGGGAACAAACGGCAAGGGGTCAACGGCTGCATTTCTTGCGTCGATATCAATGGAAGCGGGTTATACAACAGGCCTGTATACCTCGCCACACCTCATTCGCTTCACTGAACGCATCCGTATCAATGGACATGAGATTCACGAATCTCGATTGGTTGAATATGCAAAGCTGTTAAAACCCCACATTGAGAAAACCGGTGCAACGTTCTTTGAAGCAACAACGTGTATCGCTTTCATGTTTTTTGCAGACGAGCGTGCTGAGCTTGCGGTGATTGAAGTCGGACTTGGCGGGCGACTTGATGCGACAAATGTCCTGCGCCCTATTGTCAGTGTCATCACGAATGTTTCCCGCGAACATACAGAAATACTGGGTACAACCCTTCCGGCAATTGCGCGGGAGAAAGGTGGGATTATGAAGAGGGGAATTCCATGTATCACTGGATCCAATGATCCCGTGGTTCTCCGGACGTTGAGGTCTATTGCAAAAACAAAGGGAACCCACCTCTACACGGCCGACACTCGCGTCATTCTTCAAAGACAAGATCGCAGTGGCCGATCGTTGGTTTCACTCAGCGGCAGGAAGCTAAGGGTACGGTCAGCCACACTGGGCCTTGATGGTGAGTTTCAAGTGCAAAACGCCAGGACGGCGGTCGCTGCCCTCGATGTCTGTCTATCCGGACGAATGAACGGAAAGAAGATTGGTCGAATTTCAGGACGAAGTGTGACGGACGGGCTGCGATATGTTGACTCAAATACTGGCATCCGTGGACGACTCGAAACATTCGGTGTTAACAGACGTTTTATTATTGACGTGGCACACAACCCAGAAGCAGTCTTGACTCTCGTCGAAGCACTGCAGCGAAACCACCTTGATAACCTGATTGTTGTGTTTGGTGTAATGGCAGACAAGGAATATCAACTCATGGTGCAATCACTTGCCCCGGTGACCGCGACCATGATTACTGTGCAGCCGCGAGTCAATCGCGCACTACCCCTGTCACGATTGATACCTGTTGTGAAACTGGCCGGCATTGGAGTGATCAGAGGAAGGACAGTGGAGTCTGGCGTCCGAAAAGCCCTCCGGTTGGCAGCCAGGGGACAAAAAATCCTGATTACAGGCTCCCATTACGTTGCCGGGGAGGCAATGGAGTATTTGGAGAAACGGTTCAGACCTTGACAAGTACGGCTAATTGACATATATTCATACAGCCAAACGGCTGTTTAAAGAGGAATACAAAGACATATCTCTACCACCTGTTTGCAACTCATCAGAATTTCCAGGTTTTCGCCCAACCATAATCCTTCAATCGACGCACAATTCCACTTCCTTGTTCTTCGCAGAAAATGGTCATTGAGCTGTTGAAGGCTAATCAAATTCTCTCAGGTCGAAAGGTGTTGCGTCCATGACTATGGATATTACAGAGCTCAAGTCAAAAAAGATTGCAGAGCTCAATCAGATTGCAAAAGATCTGAACATCTCCGGGTATAGCGATCTCCGCAAGCAGGAGTTGATCTTCAAGATACTTGAGGCACAAACGGAACAAGGAGGGCTCACCTTCAGCAAAGGTGTGCTGGAGGTTTTGCCTGACGGATATGGTTTTCTCCGTTCCGTTGACTACAACTATCTGCCATCACCCGACGATATCTATGTCTCCCCCTCACAAATAAAGAAGTTCAATTTGCGAACGGGAGATACGGTAAGCGGACAAGTACGTCCTCCCAAGGAAGGAGAACGTTTTTTTGCACTACTCAGGGTTGAGGCCGTGAATGATGAGAACCCTGAAACGATGCGGGAACGCGTTCTCTTCGACAATCTTACCCCGCTCTATCCCAACTCCCAACTGAAACTCGAGACCGCACCAGGCGAATACGCAATGCGTATCATGGACCTGCTAACCCCCATCGGAAAAGGGCAGCGCGGAATGATTGTTTCCCCTCCCAAGGCCGGCAAGACAATCCTCTTGCAGAAGATGGCAAACAGTATTTCCCGGAATCATCCCGAAGTCAAACTGATTGTGCTCTTGATAGATGAACGTCCGGAAGAAGTAACGGACATGGAGCGGTCCGTAAACGCCGAGGTGGTGAGTTCGACGTTCGATGAACCACCGGAACGCCACGTTCAGGTTGCTGATATGGTATTGGAGAAAGCGAAGCGCCTCGTTGAGACGAGACGGGATGTGGTAATTCTTCTTGATAGTATTACCCGTCTTGCGCGTGCCCATAACACTGTCGTTCCGCATTCCGGGAAAATTCTTTCCGGTGGTGTTGATGCAAACGCGCTGCACAAGCCCAAGCGGTTCTTTGGAGCCGCACGAAATATTGAAGAAGGTGGGAGTCTAACGATTATTGCGAGTGCGCTCGTTGAGACTGGAAGCCGCATGGACGAGGTGATCTTCGAAGAGTTCAAGGGGACGGGTAATATGGAAATCGTACTCGACCGCAAGTTGAGCGACAAGCGCATCTTCCCCGCAATGGATGTGAACCGCTCCGGCACACGCAAGGAAGAACTCCTGATGGATTCGGACGATCTCAACCGCGTATGGGTATTGAGGAAGCTGTTGACGGAATTCAATACCGTTGATGCGATGGAGTTTATGATGGAGAAGATGCGCGGCACAAAGTCCAATAAGGAATTTTTGAAATCGATGAATAGCTGACAATGGGGGAATGGATGAGAGAAGTAGTAATAGCAAGTGCCTGTCGGACGCCAATTGGCTCGTTTCGCGGAGGGCTGAGCTCGCTCTCAGCGTCGCGGCTTGGCGCTGTAGCCATTGGCGAAGCAATTCGGCGAGCTGGCGTGCAGAAGGACGAAGTTGACGAAGTCATCATGGGAAATGTCATTGCGGCTGGGGTTGGTCAGGCGCCGGCGCGACAAGCAGCACTGTTTGCGGGTCTTGAGACCTCGGTACAGTGCCTGACTGTGAACAAGGTGTGCGGCTCCGGCCTGAAGGCAGTTATGCTCGGGTCACAGGCAATCATGTTGGGTGATGCGGAGACGATCGTTGCCGGTGGGATGGAGAGCATGACGAATGCACCATACTTGCTTGAGAAAGCCCGCAGCGGATACAAAATGGGGAATGCAGAACTTGTTGATTCGATGATCAAAGACGGGCTTCTTGACGTGTACAATAATTACCTCATGGGAAATGCCGCCGAAGTGTGTGCAAGAGAATGTCAGGTGCCACGAGAAGCTCAGGACGAGTTCGCGATCCTCAGTTACAAACGTGCCCAGGAATCACAAGCGTTAGGCAGGTTCTCGAAAGAGATTATTGGTATTGAAGTAAATAAGGGAAAGGGAGCGACTGCCTTTGTTTCGGAGGATGAGGATCCGAAGGCAACTGACTTTGCCAAGATTCCCAAGTTGAAGCCCGCCTTCAATGCTGAAGGGACTATTACCGCGGCGAATGCTTCAAAGATCAGTGATGGTGCCGCGGCGCTTGTCGTCATGTCGGCGGAACAGGCAAAGCGAAAGCAGGTGAAACCTCTTGCCCGCATCGTCAGTTTCGCATCTCATGCAAAGGACCCGCTTTGGTTTACCACTGCTCCTGCGGATGTTATTCCCAAAGTTCTCAAGAAAGCCGGATTGGCGGAAAGAGATATCGATCTTTTTGAAATCAATGAGGCATTTGCGGTCGTTGCCCTGGCTGTTGGAAAAATTCTTAATCTGGACATGGAGCGGGTCAATGTCAACGGAGGGGCAATCGCCCTTGGTCATCCGCTCGGTGCAAGCGGTGCACGCATTCTGGTCACATTGTTACACGCACTCGAGCAACGCAATCTCCGGCGCGGACTGGCGGCGATTTGCATCGGCGGGGGCGAAGCCAGTGCGTTGATCGTTGAACGGTTATGAGAAAGGGGAGCGTTTGAGCATCAAAGCGGTCACAGTCATCGGTGCCGGTACAATGGGTAACGGCATTGCGCATGTGTTTGCCCAATATGGATTCAATGTAATACTCAATGATATCAAGCAGGAGTTTCTCGACAAGGGACTCGCCACCATCTCGGCCAATCTTGATCGACAGGTGAAAAAGGGGACACTCACTGACGAGCAACGAACTGCAACTCTTTCCCGTATCTCCCTCTCCACAACCCTGAAAGATTCCGCAGCCGTATCGGATATCGTCATCGAGGCGGCAACGGAGAATCAACAGATCAAGAACGAACTCTTTCGCACGCTTGATTCCGCCTGCAGGCCTGAGACAATTCTTGCGTCAAACACATCTTCCATATCTATAACGGAAATCGCGGCAGTAACACAACGTCCAGATAAAGTCATCGGCATGCACTTTATGAACCCGGTGCCCCTGATGAAACTTGTTGAGGTGATTCGGGGGTTGGCCACCTCGGATGAAACGTACGCTGCTGTGAAGAACCTTTCGGAGAAACTCGAGAAAGTCCCGGTGGAAGTGAATGATTACCCGGGATTTATTTCGAACCGCATTCTCCTCCCGATGCTCAATGAGGCGATGTATTGCGTTATGGAAGGAGTTGCGGAACCGGAGGCCATAGACACGGTAATGAAGCTTGGCATGAATCACCCGATGGGCCCGTTGACGCTGGCCGACTTTATCGGCCTGGATGTGTGTTTGTCAATAATGAATGTGCTCCATGAAGGACTGGGGGACACAAAGTATCGTCCATGCCCTCTGCTGAAAAAAATGGTTGCAGCGGGCCACCTTGGACGGAAGTCTGGTCGCGGGTTCTATGATTATAACAAGAAATAACTGAAGACAAAAAGCGCATATGAACTTTGAATACACTGAAACCCAGAAATTGATTCGCGATACTGCCCGGAAATTTGCCGAGGATCGTCTGGCTCCCGATGCCGTGGAGCGTGATGAGAAGGAACTCTTTCCTCATCAGGCCGTCAAGGAACTTGGCGAACTCGGCTTCATGGGGATCATGGTGCCGGAACGATGGGGTGGCAGTGGTTTGGATGTAACGAGCTATGCCATTGCCGTCGAGGAAATATCACGCGTCGATGCCTCCTGCGGTGTGATCATGTCCGTAAACAACTCGCTCGTCTGCTACGGCCTTGATGAGTTTGGATCGGATGTACAGAAAGAGCGATGGCTGCGTGACCTCGCATCAGGGAAGAAACTGGGCGCTTTTGCTCTTTCCGAACCCGAAGCGGGAAGCGACGCCTCCAACCAACGTACAGTTGCAGAACGGGATGGCGATTCCTATATTCTGAACGGGACAAAAAACTGGATAACGAACGGTTCCACGGCGGATCTTGTCGTGGTGATGGCGGCAACCGATAAAAGCAAGGGACCGAAGGGTATCAGCGCATTTATTGTTGAGAAGGGAACGCCCGGTTTTTCAGTAGCAAAAAAAGAAAAGAAACTTGGAATACGCAGTTCCGATACCGTCTCACTATCATTTCAAGATTGTCGTTTGGCCCCTGCAAACAGAATTGGCGCTGAAGGCGATGGTTTCAAGTTTGCGATGAAGACCCTTGAGGGAGGGCGCATTGGTATTGCCTCACAGGCGCTGGGAATCGCACAAGCATGCCTTGATGCTTCAGTTGCGTATTCAAAACAACGGAAAGCGTTTGACAAACCCATCGCAGAACTTCAGGCCATACAATTCAAGCTTGCGGATATGTCCACGAATGTCGAAGCATCGCGCATGTTGATCCTGAAAGCGTGTCAACTCAAGCAAGCCGGGCAACCATACGGGCAGGCAGCGGCAATGGCCAAACTGTTTGCCTCCAAGGTAGCTGTACAATCTGCCCTCGAAGCCATCCAGATCCACGGAGGGTATGGTTACGTGAGAGAATATCTGGTGGAACGTTATCTGCGCGATGCAAAAATCACCGAGATTTACGAAGGGACATCAGAAATCCAGCGGCTTGTCATTGCGCGGTCACTTCTGAAATAACATTCTTACCAATCATCAGAAAGGTACATCTATGAAAGACACCTTCTTGCTTCTTGTTGTTTCCGGTCTCTTGGCATTGACGTCTCTGCCTGCATCCTCCCAGGTGCGGTGGAATGTCGGGGGTAACACGGGGCTCGTCATCGTCACCAGCCCGTCAAGTGCCGATTTTACCTTTGGACCAAGCGCAGAAGTGTTGTTTGGTAAGGGTCTGGCCGTTGGCACGGAGTTCAATATCTTCACAGGTACAGGCACTCCCATCGAATGGGCCAACTACTTCAAGTACTATTTCGCGGTTCCCGGCTCAAAGATGAAACCCTACGCTGATGCGGGGTTCGGCCTGTTGTTTGTCACTGGCGGCCCTTACTTTGACATTCGGTTTGGCGGCGGAGTTGGCTTTCCCGTTGCTCGAAATCTTTATGTCGGCCCGGACCTTCAGTTGGGACCGGTTTTTGCTACCGGCAATACTCGGTTCGTGATCTTGATTCGGGGCGGGATTCGGTACGAGATCTGATTCGATTTTCTCCGAGTTTGTTCTAACGTAAACATCCTTGACATCCACATAGTAAGGGAACAACTAATGAAAAAACTTGCCGTATTTTCTCTGGTCGTGTTTACTTTGGTTATTGTTGTTGCCAGCCCTGCTTCTGCGCAGTTGAAGTTCGCTTTGGGACCGAAAGTAGGTATTAACTTTGCCTCGGCATCGCTGGAACCATCCTCACAAAACAGCAGCGGTAGAACAACAATCCTCTTCGGTTCAGCATTCGAATTGATGTTCGGGAAGATGTTCGGCGTTCAGATTGAACCCGGATACGCGATGAAAGGATACTCTGTTGACAATATCGGGATTCCAACAGCGAATGGTGTAGTCCAGGCAAACCTCGTGGTAAAATACAACGAAATCCAGTTTCCGATATTGTTCAAGGCAAAGTTTCTTGAAGGCGCTGTAAAGCCTTATGTCATTGCAGGGCCCAACCTCGGTATCGTGGCAACGGCAAAGGTGACAGTGAGTCCCAGTCAAGGGGCTCAATTCCAAGAACAGGACGTCGACATAAAATCATCAACATCAGGAATGGACTTCGGGCTTGATTTTGGCGGTGGTGCTGAATTCAAACTGGCGCAAACAGTTTCATTGACTGGTGACATCCGCTATTCGTTAGGCCTGAGCAACCTTGATAATACGACTGCTCAACAAGGACAAGTTCAATCAAGCACAAAGACGCGTGGCTTTCAAATTCAGTTCGGGGCTCTTTTTGCCATATGAGGTTGACCCAGGAGTAAAAGACTCAAGTAGCGTGTATTCATTGAATTGGCCTATGTGCAAAAATTTGCGCATAGGCCTTCTTCTTTTGTTGAGTTCCTTTGGGTAACCCATGATACTACATTGACTTGACAAAACCGTTTCTTTTAGGTATAATGGTTCGCCCGAAAAAGGGTGGGAAACATCTTTCAAACACATTTTGGAGTTATAACATGAAAAACCTTTTGCTAGCGATTGTTGTCTTGGCAATGGTGTTGTGTGTCGGTTCAGCAAATGCGCAGGGGAAGTTTGACTTGGGAGTTGGGGCAGACGTGTTGATTCCGATGGGGACGTTTGGTGATGCAGTTTCAACTGGATTTGGTGGTAGCGTGCGAGGCCAGTACAATCTCAGCCCAATGGCTGCGGTCGGATTGACGGTTGGGTATTACACATGGAGCGGTAAGGATGTTAGCGGTTTCAAGATGCCGAATTTCAAAGGTCTACCGATCAGAGTATTTGGCAAATACTATTTCATGCCAGCGGGAGCGACTCGTGTATACGGCATCGCAGAACTGGGACTGTTCTTCTCTTCAGTTGATGTTCCTTCCCAGACAATCGGTGGAATTACCATCGGTGGAGGTTCTGCATCGTCATCTGATTTCAATTATGCACCTGGAATCGGTATCGAAGTACCAATGGGCAGCGGCAATACGATGTTTGACGCATCCATTCGTTACGACGGTATTGCGACCAGCGGAAGCTCTTCAGGTAGTCTCGGTGCCCGAGTTGGTGTAAACTTCGGCCTCGGCAAGTAGTATCCGTTATCTGGTTGTTCAAAGGAAGCCTCCGGGCTTCCTTTTTTTTTAGGGGTACATCGTGTTCAAATTGATATTTTTTGTTTTTGTTTCCTCTTTGTTGTGTGCAAGCGCAGCAGCAACCACCGTGATCGTACCTGATACAGTTGGAACTGGGCGCATCCCTGAGGACGTGATAATGAGGTTTGGTGGTGATTGTCTGCTCGCCGAACATTATGAGCGCGCGGTTGGTGATACACTTGATGTTGCGTTCAGGAACTTTGACCTCTTCGCTACCGCACATATCAGCATGTTAAACCTTGAATGTCCTGTGACTACACGGGGTGAGAAGGTGAAGAAGCCCTTCAACTTCCGGATGAACCCCAAGTACCTTGATGTTCTGAAAAATGCCGGAATTGACATCGTCAACATCGCCAACAACCACATCTATGATTACGGTGATATCGGGCTATTTGACACCATAGAATTCCTCGACTCTGTTGGACTCGCCCATGTCGGGGCAGGCCGCACACATGATGAAGCCCATCGCCCTGTAATCGTTGAGCGTTCCACGCATAGGGTCGCATTTCTGGGATACTACGGAGGCAGCGAAGCTCCCGCAGCATTACAAGACTCAGCCGGAGTGGCAAAAAGAGAGATGACACTTATTGGACGTGATTTACGGGCGCTGAAGACTGCTGACTCAACCATGTACATTGTTGTCAACCTGCATTGGGGAACGGAAAAAGCCGACACCCCCGATACCTGGCAGGTGAAGTTTGCCCATGCCATCATAGATTCAGGAGCGGATGCCGTCATCGGTCACCATCCACATGTGCTTCAAGGGATCGAACTGTATAAACACGGCGTCATAGCCTACTCGCTTGGAAACCTCATCTTTGGTGGCAACAGTCGACATACCTACAATACCGGCATCCTGGAAATCCGTCTTGGTGTTGAAGGCCCGGGCTACGGGTTCCTGCCTGTGAGGGTGGAACAATGGAACGCACGTATTCCGGATGATGAGACCTCGAATAGTATACGCATGCATGTGGCATCTCTTTCTCGTATATTTGACAGAAGTATTTTCACAACACAGGAGCAAAAATGAGTAAAGGACTATTGATCACTCTTGGCGTTCTCGGAGCGATTGTCGTGTTTGCGATCAGCGTATTTCTCTGGGGAATGGGTCTGTACAACGGTTTTGTTGGTATGGACGAACAGGTGCAGTCCGCGTGGAGTCAGGTGGAGAATCAATATCAGCGTCGTGCGGACCTGATTCCGAATCTGGTGAACACCGTCCAGGGGTTTGCTGCACAAGAGCGCGAAGTCTTGATCGGCGTAACAGAAGCGCGTGCCAAAGTAAGTCAGATGACAGTCACCAAGGAGGTTCTCGAAGATCCGGCAGCGTTCTCCAAGTTTCAGGCAGCTCAGGATCAGCTCTCGTCGGCAATCAGCAGGTTGCTTGTTGTGTCGGAAAATTACCCGAATCTCAAATCGAATGAGAACTTTCTCGACCTGCAGAAGCAACTTGAAGGGACCGAAAACAGGATTGCCGTTGAGCGTCGTCGATATAATGAGGTTGTGCAGGGGTACAATACATCGTTACGCAGATTCCCGGGTTCGATTGTTGCGAGCATGACTGGTTTCAAGGAAAAATCCTATTTCAAGGCCAAAGAAGGTGCCGACACAGTTCCGGAAGTGAAGTTCTAAATGTATCATCTTGTCATTCTTGCAGTGGTGTTGATAGCGTTCCCTACTGACCTTCCGGGGCAGGAGAGTTCCATTGCGAAGCTGACGCAGCGGGTGACTGATGTAACGGGTACGCTATCGCAAGCCGAAATAAGAACGCTTGAGAATCATCTCGCCATTTTCGAGGATTCAACATCGACGCAGATCGTGGTAGTGCTCCTCGGATCTGTTGCCGGCGAGAGTATCGAAGACGTGTCGATGAGAGTTGCTGAACAGAACAAGATAGGTAGCAAAGGCAGAGATAATGGTGTACTGCTTCTGATTGCAAGGGATGATAGACTCATAAGAATCGAAGTCGGCTATGGACTCGAAGGAACATTGCCCGATGCACTGGCGAGTTCTATTATCCGCAACGAGATCACCCCATACTTTCGCACAGGTAATTACTACGGTGGAATCGTAGCCGGCGTCAATGCGATCATGAGTGCGACACGCAACGAGTATACCGCCGATCAAAAGGGCAAACGGAAAGAGAACGGCGGCTTTCCTTTGCTTCTCGTATTGCTAATTCTTTTCTTTGTCCTCAATGGTCTTCGACGCCGCCGCTCTGGCGGCTTCTTGGGAGGGATGGGCCCTATAGTGACTTCCGGTTTGGGAGGGATGATGGGATCAAAAGGTGGGAGTTGGGGGGGAGGGTTTGGCGGAGGAGGATTCAGCGGCGGCGGCGGTTCTTTTGGTGGTGGTGGAGCGAGTGGCCGATGGTGATCATACGTCTTAACGGAAGGAAATGACCCGAACGGATTCCTCGTTTCAACTCAATACATTTCACGATCTCCTTTGCCTTCTCAAGTCCGGTGATCGCCTGATTGTCTGTTTTTCCTCTGCTGCTGATTCCAGGGCATTGTATCTCCCCATCCTGCATTCATTCAAGAATGCAAAAAATGTCATTGCACTTTCTCCAAACATCCAGCCCTTGGGCGGATCGATCCCCGCGTTTGCCCCGACGAGATCATCTGCAGAGTGTCTCTCGTCCATCAAGAAACAGGTACGCCAACGTCCTCGCGTCTCCGGCCTTCTGTTCGAATGTTCCGTGTCAATCGGCAGATGGTACGGGAAGAAACACCAACGTCATACCTTCCTGGAAGGCATTCTCACCTTTGTGAAGAAGAGCCGTTTTCCCGGAGTCATTCAAGTTATTGAGTCGGATTTCTCCGTCGAGGAGCTTTCCCGGCTAAAAAACCAGGCCGAGTTTTTCCTGCACGTGTCGAATGAGGGACCGTGGCATGTTTCCCAGTTGTTGTCGGCACATGATTATTATCACCCGGGTATTTTCAAACCTCATGTCATTCTTCCGGGCGCAAAACCCTCTGATGCTCTCCGGTTTCTTCCTGTCGCAGTTCAACCGGTAACCCCTCCGGAAGGGCAAAGTATCCCCGGTTCTCCGGCATCCTTTCAGGATGTGTTTGAGTCAAGTCCCGTTGCTCTCCTTCGCTACCACAGGACCACCAACAGAGTCCAGGCAAATGCGCGAGCACTGTCGCTCTTAGGCCGAACAAGAGAAGAGGTTGGCACTCTCACACTCCAGGATATAAACTCTCCTGGTAGTGCATTTGCCATCTTACGGATGATGGTTGCCCTGAAACGGAAGAACAGGGCTTCAGCAGAAATCACCGCCAGAAAAAAGGACGGTCGCAGTCTCGTCCTCGATGTCAGCGCAACACGTGTGTCGGAAACGGAAGCGGTCTTTGCGCTCAACGACATCACGGAAAGAAAGAGAACTGAATATTCTGTTCTCAAGGATCTTGAACAGTACAAGACTCTTGTTCAGAGATCGCCTGCTGCAGTTGTAATGATTGCCAAGCGGAAGGTCGCCTTTACAAACGACACGTTTGGGAATCTGTTTCCCTGGTTAAAGGACAAAGAGAACCTTTCCCTGACCGATATGTTCGGCAGGGGAAACGCACCTCTCATAAAGGCGGTGTCGGCAATTGGCGAGAGTGTGGAGAAGGATGCGAAGCACTTCAAACAAGGATGTAAAGTCACAACACCCCAGGGTGAAGAGAAGTTCTTCAATATCTCCGCAGTTGCCATATCCCACGGCTCAACTGTGGCAACGCTTTGTTCTCTGGTTGATACCACAGAGTTTCAGTCCGTTGTTCGTGAACTCGAGCATCGCCGCAATTACTTTCAGCAATTGTTCGACGATGCCGGTGAGGCAATCTCGCTCGACCAGGATGGTATTCTTGTCTATGTGAACAAAAAGTTCGTCACAATGTTCGGTTACGATAGTATGGATGCGCTCATTGGAAAGAAAATCGATTCCATGAGAGCCGGCAAGATACACGAGAGTTTTCAAGGAGGGAAGAAATCTGCACCAACGAAACCGGAGACTATTGCATTAGAGTATGAGGGCATTCGCAAGGATTCCTCAAGAATGTCAATCGAAGCACAGGCTGTCCGAATGAGCCTGAATGGCATTCCGACGATTGTAACGTATCACCGTGATGTGACCGAACGGAAGCAGAACGAGGAACAATTCCGAAAAAGCGTCCAGGCTGCGGCCATAGCGCAACGAGTAATCAAATCAGTCGGCGGCTCGCTCGACCTGACGCAGGTTCTCAATGCATCCATTGATGCCTTGATAAAAAGCTATAGTATGGACTTCGGTGGCTTCTACCTTGTCCATACCCTGCACGAACAACTTTCACTGGGTCACGTGCGGAATATTCCGGAGCGCATTGCGGGTACACTCTCAACTCAATCGCCGGTTGAGGGTATAACGGGGTTTGTTATCAAGACTCAGGAACCCCTCATCGTTACATCCACAGCATATCCGCCGTTCCTGCCGTACAAATCGCTGTTTGAAGCCGACCAGATTCATACTGTTGTGTATCTCCCTCTCGTATGCAATCAAGAGGTGATTGCAGTGGCATTATTGGGTTCGGGAAAACCCAAACCTTTGTCCGCTACGCATGTCGCATCGCTTGAATTGTTGCGAGACCAACTTGGTGATGTTGTCAGCGCCGCGAGGCAATTTACTTTCCTCAGAGAAGCAGAGGAACGGTACAGATCATCAGTCGAGAATATCTCTGACGTTATCTATCATATCTCAGCGCAGGGGACACTTGTGTTTATCAGTCCCAATGTTGAGAGGCTGCTCGGTTACAAAGCACAGGAAATCCATGCTTCTCCTGATGTGTGGAGAATGATCATTCATCCGGACGATCGGTCAAAATACTCTCAACGCATTTCCCACCAGAATCGGGACATTGATAATTTTAGTCTTGAATATCGTATGCTTCCCAAGGGGAAGGCTTCATATCGCTGGGTACGGGACTCTGTGCGTTATAAAAGGGGAGAGGATGGGGAGCTCAATTCCATCACAGGGATCCTGAGTGATATTACCGACCGGATTGAGTTGGAAGCAGCTCTCATAAAGTCAGAAGAGCTTAAGACAAACGTTCTGGAGAGTGTCCAGGAAGGCGTTGCGGTCATGGATTCGGGCTTTACCTACATCGATTGGAACAATGCGATGCAGGTGATCACCGGAATTGCCCGGGAACAGGTGATTGGACGCAGTGCGTTTGAGAGCACACCGCAACTGGTGAGCAGTGATATTCGACCACTTCTTACGCGAGCCCTTGCCGGTGAGTCCGTGAGTACGGAGGATATTCCGTTCTCCACATCCAATCAGGATGAGAAGCGTTTTGTCTGGACACGCTACTCACCACTGAAAGACAGCACCGGAGCGATTCGCGGCGTTGTTGGCATTGTGACCGACGTCTCGAACCGTAAGCGCCTTGAACGGGAGGTTCGTGAATCCGAGGAAACCCTCCGGAATGTCATCGATGCCATGGGAGATGCACTGATGATCTCGGATCTCCAGGGGCGAGTCTGGGAGGTAAACCGCGAATTCTCCCAGGTGACCGGCTATTCCCGTAATGAAATACTGGGCGCAGACTTTCCATATCCGTGGGTGCTGGATGAGGAGATGGCGATGTTTGTCAAGTGGATAGCAGCGTTGAGGGAGAAGAACTATCTGCGTGATTTTGACATGACATGGCGCCGGAAGGACGGGCACGATGTTGCCATCTCTCTGAATACCACGATGCTGCGGAATGCCTTCGGTGAGCCAGTGGCAATGTTGAATATTGGCAGAGACATTACTGATCGGCGTCGACTTTCGCTTGAGCTTGCTCGCAAGAACAAGCAGATCGAACTGCTGAATAGGATTATCAGCAAAGCAAATACCACCATGAACTTCGACGAGATCTTTGATACGATTGCGAAGGAGGTGTCTACGCTTGTCCCGTTTGACCAGATCAACGTTGGACTCCTTACGGATGCTGGCTCATCGATGACGACGTATGCATGTTTGAGCCCGGTAGGCAAAGTACTCCCTGTGGGTACGGTGACCAGGATGGAAAACACGGTTTCCCGGCTCGCCATCGATCAAGACAAGCCAATCGTCATCAATAACCTCACCCTCGAGCCGGGGCTTGGCAACCACACCACGTCCATCATAGAAGGCCTGCACTCACAGATCGTTGTCCCGTTCTATTTGCATGACCGGATTCTCGGTACATTCTGCGTTGCGAGCGACAAACCCGATGCGTTCACCGGTGAAGAGCTGGCCATCCTTCAACCTATTGCCGATCAAATCGGGGCTATGGTCGACAGGGTTCGCTTATTTCAGAAGGTCAGCGATGATAGTGCCTACATTCACAACCTTGTCAATTCAATTGACAGTGTGGTGTTTACCGTTGATCCGGAATACCGTATTACAGAAGCCAACAAGGCGTGGCGTGATTTTGCCGCAACGCAAGGGTGGGAGTTGTTCTCCAACGAAAATACGGTTCTTGGCAGACCGCTGGAAGAGATCCTGCGAGGACAGACATTATGGCCGACGTTGAAGGATGTCATGCGACGGCTCTTCGAGGGCGAGGTCGACTTCTATACTCAGGAATTCGAGATTGAACGCCCCTCGGTGGAGAAAACATACCAACTAGCGATCAATCCGATGATCATCAATCAGAAGGTCACCGGACTGGTCTTCACATTTACGGATATCACCAGTATAAAGAAAACGGAAGAGGAAGTTCGACAACGGAACAAGGAACTTGTTGCGTTGAATACCATTTCAACATCAATCAGTACCTCGTTGCAGCTCAATGACGTGCTTCGCGTTGCAGCCGAACAGATTCGGGAAATCGTCGGAGCGAATCCGGTATTGTTCTATCTCCACGATTCGTCCAGGGAGGAACTGGTGTTATCGCATTCTCTTGGACTTTCCGCGGAAATGGCGGCCAAGATCCGTAGTCTCAGAACATCATCAAGCGCAACGGGAAGTGTTATCACCTCCCGCCAACCGTTGTATATCAGGCATGATCTGACGCGTGACGATCGCATTACATCAGCCGGTCGGGAAATCTTCTCAGCCCTCGGCGTCAACAGTCTGGGGGCAATTCCTCTCCAATCGAAAGAGCGCGTCCTCGGTGCAATGGATGTGTGTTTTCCCACACCGCATGAGTTCTCTGAAAAAGAGCAACAACTTCTGCTATTGATTGGCAACCAAATCGGGGCGGCCATCGAAAATGCCCAACTCTATGCCGAGGTGCAGAAACAGGTCTCGCGCATAACATCGTTGTACGAGCTTGGTAAACACCTCAGCGGAGCTCTTGACACACGGGCGCTCCTGGAAAGTGTTTGGTCCGAAGTCTCCCGCGTTCTGCCAATTGACCGTTTTTCATATCTCCTGTTCAACCCGGCCACCAATTCAACGCTTCCGATGTTCGAAGCATCCGGAAAGGAAGTGACCATCCATGCGCAGGGCAAACCTGGAGAAACGCTGATTACACCCGAGTCATTCTTGTGGGAAGTAGTGACACACGGAACCACCCTCCGGTATTCTGGTTTGGAGGAGACGAGTATTGGAGTGTCGCAACTCGTTGTGCCGGTAAAATCTGAAGATGAGCTGATTGGTGTGCTTATGCTTGCCAAGAAGGGAGAGGAAGTCTACTCGGAAGCTCACTTGCGTCTCTTGGAAAGTATTGCTAATTTGACGGAAATTGCGGTTGAGCGTGCACGTCTGTACGAAGACACTATCAACAAATCAATGGAAATCGAGGCACGTAATAAGGAATTGGACGACTTTACGTATGTGGTGTCTCACGACCTCAAGGAACCGTTGATAAGCATCGAAGGGTACAGTAAGATCCTCCTGAAAGACTATAAGGGGAAGATTGACGACGAAGGCACTGAATATCTATCGTCGGTAGTACAATCCACCGCCAGGATGAAGAGCCTGATCGATGATCTCCTTACTCTCTCGAGGCTCGGAAGAGTCACGGAGACTCTGCAGACGGTGTCAGCATCCCACCTTATCGACGAAATTCTCCATGATCTCCGTTTCTTGTTACAGGAGAAACATGTCGACGTTATTGTTCCCGCCGTGCTTCCTGACGTCCGTTACAACGCAACACAACTCAGCATGGTATTTCGTAATCTGATTTCCAACGCATTGAAATTCAACAGCACCTCTTCTCCGGTGATCACTATTGGTCACCGGGAGGAAGGCGACTACCATATATTCTCCGTTGCAGACAATGGCATTGGAATTGACGAGCAGTATTTTGAGAAAATATTCATGATTTTCCAGAGACTGCAGCGCAACGAAGAGTATCGCGGGACGGGTGCCGGATTGACCATCGTAAAGAAGATCGTGGAAAAACACCATGGCCGCATCTGGGTGGAGTCAACAGTAGGCGAAGGCAGCGTCTTTTCTTTTTCCGTTCCCAAATAGGACGAGCACATGGAAGAACAAAAACCTATTCGAATCATGCTCGTGGAGGACAACCGTGATTTTGCGAGACTGGTTGAGGTTTTTCTCCGCAAACATGAACCCGAGAAATTTGAAATTGTCTGGAAGGAGAACGGCAAGGAAGCTCTCGGCGAGATAGCTCGCGGTCAGGCGTTTGACGTAATTTTGATGGACTATTTTCTTCCCGGGCAGAATGGACTTGAAATCACGCGGCTCCTGCACGAACAGCAAGTCCGAACTCCCGTTGTGTTCCTTACGGTGAACAAGGATTTTGATCTTGCGGTTGAAGTAATGAAGCTCGGCGTTGAAGACTATCTTGTCAAGGAGGAAATCTCCACACCGGTCCTTCCCAAGACTATTCTCAATGTCATTGAGCGTCAGTCCTTGCGCGAACAGTTGACGCGTTTGGAGATCACACAGAAACGACTTGAGGCAATTCAGGAACTTGTCGTCAAAATTTCCCAGGAAATCCGTCTGCCCCTCGACGAAATGCGCATCAATGTGACTGAACTGCTTAAACATCACGAAGGCGACAATCTCAAGACATATCTCACAATTATCCGTGACAATCTCTTACGTATCGAAAAGAAAATTGTCAAACTCAAAGACTTGAAGACAGACAAAACTGTCCAGTATATTCGTGATATTCGCATGTTTGACCTTTCGGAGTAGCCTCACCTGGATCCGGTCTGGAGTGCTTCTTACCTTTTCCCGTCGCTATGAAACTCAAGATTGCCCTTGCTCAAATTGACTCCGTTCTTGGAGATGTTCACAAGAACGTAAAGAAACATCTCCTCGCTGCCGAACGGGCGAAAAAGCTTGGAGCAGATCTGGTTGTTTTTCCTGAACTGAGCCTCACCGGATATTCAATCAAGGACATGAATTGGGACCTCTCGATTCGCATTGATCGTCCTGGGAGAGAATATGAACCCCTGGTGAGGATGAGTAAATCAATTTCCATACTTGCCGGAGGAATCGAAGAGGACCCGGAGTTCCGTCTGTACAATTCAGCACTGTTGTTCGAAGACGGCAAAGTTGAAGTTGCCCATCGCAAAGTATACTTGCCAACGTATGGCATGTTTGAGGAGGGGCGCTATTTCAGTCCGGGAGAAAGGGTGCAGGTCGTCGAGTCAAAACATGGTCGTCTTGGTGTGCTCATTTGCGAAGACCTTTGGCACCTTCCCTTGCCATATATCCTTGCCCAACAGGGGGCACAGGCCATTATCGGACTGGTAGCAAGTCCCACGCGCGTCGTTGGGAATGAGATCGATTTGCCGATTGCTACGTCGAACCGGGAAAATCACAAATCATACGCCCGCCTGCTCACAACATACATCGCCTTCTGCAATCGTGTTGGCTATGAGGATGGAGTGAATTTTTGGGGTGGATCGGGGGTCATCGGTCCCGATGGGGAGGTACTATCGTCAGCAAAGCAATTCGATGAGGACCTTGTTATTGCAGAGATCGACGAAAACGAAGTCCGTCGGGCCAGACGCTTTTCACGTCATTTCCTCGATGACGATATCGGACTTGTTGTCGATGAACTCAATCGCCTGCGAACCACCCGTTAATAACCTGCAGCATGTCTTCAAGGGTTTCTTCCAACTGCTTGTTTGTCAAGCCGTTTTTTTGTAGTTTTGCTTGACTTTTGGCCACTGGAACTGGAACAATATCCCCCGCGAAAGGAGATTGCCGTAACCGCATGGATCATAATCACCCCAACACCTACAAGGAGCCGGCCCCACTCGTCGACAAAGAGAATCCACTGGAATCGATGATGAAGCGGTTTGATGTTGCCGCTGATATCCTTGAGCTTGAGAGTGGGGTATATGAATACTTGAAAACACCGGTCAGGCAGTACATCGTTTCAATTCCGATCCAGATGGACGATGGAAAAATAGAGGTGTTTGAAGGGTACCGGGTAATTCATAACGATGTAATGGGACCATCGAAGGGAGGTATCCGTTATTCGCCCGATGTTTCCTTGGACGAGGTACGAGCTCTTGCCGCATGGATGACATGGAAATGCGCTGTCGTCAACATTCCTTTTGGCGGTGCGAAAGGCGGTGTAAGGTGTGACCCGAGTAAACTGACCCGGGTGGAAATCGAGAAAATTACTAGGCGCTACACGGCGAACATGATGGATGTCTTTGGTCCGGACAAGGATGTTCCGGCCCCTGATATGAATACGAACGAAACAACCATGGCTTGGATCATGGATACGTACAGCATGCACAACAGGCGCACCGAGACTGCCGTTGTTACGGGAAAGCCGCTGATACTCGGGGGGTCGCTTGGCCGCAGGGAGGCAACCGGCCGCGGTGTGATGGTGAATACACTGTGCGCACTTGAACGGTTGAGTATGAATGCAGCGAACTCCACTGTCGCCGTGCAAGGGTTCGGCAATGTGGGTTCGATTTCTGCATTGCTCCTGCAGGAACAAGGATGCAAAATAATTGCCATCAGTGATGTGACTGGTGGCTACTACAACAAGAATGGTATTGATATAAAGGAAGCAATAGCGTATACCGAGAAGCACAGGACACTCGATGGTTGGAAGGGTGGCGATAGTATTTCGCAGACAGAGCTTCTTCAACTTGACTGCGACGTCCTTGTCCCCGCGGCAAAAGAGGATCAAATCACCCCCCAGGTTGCACGCAACTTGAAGGCAAAGATTATCACGGAAGGAGCAAACGGGCCGACAACGGCAATGGCGGATCCGATCCTTCAGGAGAAGGGTATCCTTGTTATCCCGGATATTCTCGCAAATTCAGGTGGCGTGACCGTTTCGTACTTTGAATGGGTACAAGACCGCGTGGGATACTTTTGGAGCCTTTCCCGGGTGAACCGCCGTTTGGATCGCATGATGCGTACTGCATTTGATACGGTGTATGCAACAGCGGAGAAACACAAGGTAACAATGCGCATTGGAGCGTACATCCTTGCGATTGACAAGGTGGCAAAAACGCTGAAACTGCGTGGCATCTATGCTTGAAGCGAGGATCCAACGCTGCCTCATCGGCTGAGATATTTTTGCATGGTGTTTCTTGTTGCGGTTCTTCCACTGGGCGCGCCAGCACAAGAGTCCGGAGTGCCAACGGTTACGACAAATCTCGACGTTCTGCGACTCCTGGCTCATCGTATCACCCAACGAGTGGCGGATTCTGTAAACGTGAGCGGCAGCATATCCTGTAAGGTACAACCCTCCGAATCCGCATGGCATATCGAATCTGGCATCGTATCCGGATTCTCAGAAAACGATTGGCGGCACACCATTGTTGATTCGGCGGATTACGTAGGAGTATTTGGCATCCGCCATGGGAGCGTAGAATATGAGAATCCGCGGCGGCTGGGGCTTATAGGAGAAAGAATAGTTGATCGGTCAATTTCATTGACCCTCACCGTGCAATTGCAAGAACGAAAGAGTGGAACAAATCTTATTCTCGCAGATTACACTGAGATGGTGCGGGACACAATTGCTTTGTCCGACATCGAACGTGTCGAGAATTCTGCAATTCCCATGACCAGGGGAGAGTTGCAATCCCCTGGACTTTTTTCAAGCTTGGTTGAACCAATCGTATTGCTCGGCGCAATTGGTGTAGCGGTATTCTTGTTGTTCCACGTACGGAGCTAAATGCAAGTGCGGGGGAGAGTTGTTGTGGCAGGATTAGGGTTGGCATCATTTGCTGTTCTATTGCTCAGGACATTCGTGATTCACCATCAGGAGATCCAGTCCATCAGTGTAAGCAGTGCCATCCAGCATTCTGCCTCAATCCGGCTGCTCGCCGTTGGAGATATTAATCTTGGCCGTGACGTTGGCCAGTCGATTTTGGCTGGCGATACGCTGTTTCCATTTATGGCTGTGATGAACGTGTTCAAGGAATATGACATCGTGTTTGCCAATCTCGAATGCACGCTTTCGGATCAAAAGGGTGAAACACAACATCCGCGCAACAACTTGATCTTCACTGGGCCACCGGCTGGAGCATCGAGTTTGAAACGGGCCGGGGTAACGGTGGTCTCCACAGCGAACAATCACGCACTGGATTATGGTCGAAGTGCCTTGGGTGAAACGATCACACATCTGGACGTAGCGGGCGTCCCCTTTGTCGGAACGTCTTTGGATAGTAACATGCTGTACGAGCCCCTGATTATTGAGCGAGGGGGAATTGCTCTTGCCTTTTTCGCATGCACCGACGTAATGAATATTGAGAACCCGATGTGGAAACGGTATGTTGCATCCGCGGACACAGGGAAGCTCCTTCCCCGGGTACGCTCCGTTCGCGATTCTGTGGATTTTGTTATCGTGAGTTATCACGGTGGCGAAGAATACACGCCTAAGCCCACCAGGCGTACCGAGCGTTTCGCAGAATATGTCATTTCGGCCGGCGCCGACGTATTCCTCGGTCATCATCCTCACGTACCACACGGGATCAATAACGTGGGGGAGAGCATCATTGTCTATTCTCTCGGGAATTTTGTATTTCGCCAACCGTTTGAGTTCTGGACCCAGTGGAGCTTTGCATTCGCTGCAACAATTACCAAAAATGAACACGGTACCAGCATCTCTTCATTTTCATGCCTTCCGGTCGCTGCTGGTCTGCAACCGACATTTGACATGACACCGGATCAGGCAAGTGTTGTTCATGACCGAATTCAGAAGTTATCATCAGTCAACGTCGCAGGTACCGTTCAATGGTGAAATTGCTTGTAGTGGGAATATGTTTCGGGATGCTCTTGTGCGGGTGTTCTTCATCAGAACAAACGACCACATTGTCTGCCGACGAACGATTTCAGAAAGCAAAGGCGTTGTTTGATGCTGAGGACTATCTCGAATCAATCAATGAGTTCACGATCATTACTCTGCAATATCAGGGAAGCGCTGTTGCCGATGACGCCCAGTATTATCTTGGAGAATGTCGTTTTGCACGGGGCGAGTTCCTTCTGGCGGCATTTGAATATCAGCAATTGAAACGCAGCATGACCGCAAGTCCGCTTGTTCCGGACGCACAATTCAAGATCGGTCTTTGCTATTTTCAACTTTCTCCCAATTCCATCCTGGACCAACAATATACCGTCAAAGCCATTGATGAATTACAGTCTTTTGTTGAGTACTATCCCGCACATGCCGAGGCAGGGAGGGCGGAAACGCTTATCAAGGAATTGACCGGCCGGCTTGCAAAGAAGTCATACGAGATAGCCCAGCAGTACAGTATTCTTGAGTACTACAGGGCGGCGACGGTATATTACGATGACGTTATTGAGAAGTATCACGATACAGAGTTCGCACCGCTTGCCTATTTTGGCAAGACCGAAGCGTTGGTGGCAAGGAAACGCTATGCGGAAGCACTCTCGGTAATCTCCTTGTTCATTGAGAGATTTCCCAATAGCGTTTTACGTGATCGTGCAGACAAGCTGAAGCTGAGTATAGAGAGTGAAATACAAGCTTCTAAACAACTCACAGGGCAGGCATCAGGAAAATATCGTGATGATCAGGCCGTGTCGATACAAACGTCTCTGCGGAAAGAATAATGGAATCACGACCCGTTCATCACTCGCAGGTGTTTACAACCGAGCTGGTGTTACCGAATGATACAAATCAACTCGGCAATCTCCTGGGCGGAAGGTTGATGCATTGGATAGATATCGCGGCCGCCATTTCTGCGCAAAAGCACTCGGGGAGGGTGTGTGTGACAGCATCGGTTGATGAGATAAACTTCCATCACGCAATTCGTCTCGGAGAAGTGGTAACACTACAGGCATCAATCAACCGTGCATTCACTACCTCGATGGAGGTTGGCGTTCTCGTTACTGCGCTCGGCCTGCGGGGTAGTGAGCCCCGACGGGCAAATAATGCGTACCTGACGTTCGTTGCCATCGATGAACAAGGAAAACCCGTTTCAGTACCCGCCATTACTCCGGAAACGGATGACGAGAAGCGCCGTTTTGAAGAGGCCCTCCACAGACGTGAAGTACGCTTGAAGCGGCGGCTCTCTGAATAATGCAGGATTGCTGAGGACTTGATTCCATTAGAACCATTCTCCCTGTACCTCCAACGACTTCTTCGCGCTCGAGTCGCTCTGCACATCGTGTATGTTCATTTGCTGTGTTCGGGTGTGCTCTTGAGTCAGAGATCATACGTATCATATGCCCCGTTGCTTGATATTTCACTCGACTTCACACCTGTAGGCCTCGCCGTTGGAACTTCGCGATCAACTGTCGTTCTCGTCATCAGTGACAACAAGAATGGTGTCCACTTATTCGGCTTTTCTTCCTTTCCGGAATTGTCCGCCCTCTCATCTTCAACCTCCTCCGCCCCGGTACGCAATATTGTGGCTGCAGACATTGATGGCAACGGGATCGATGAGTTCATCGGGCTAACAGGCGACGGCTCATCTTTGTCGGTGTTTACCACAACAAAAGACAAGTTGCTGGAGAAACAATTTCCATTGACGGTTAAGGCGTCGGCGTTTACTATCGCCGATGTCGACAACAACAAACGTAAGGACATTCTCCTGTATGGGCGGGCAATATCCGGTATTCATGTCCTTACCGGTCAACCAAAGACCAGCTTCGAAATCGGTCCTGTACTGCTTCCTGATGTTTCCGTTGCCGACCTGAAAACCGCAGACCTGAACGGCGACGCCATCACAGACCTTGTTATTCTCGATTGGCTTTCCAACGAGCTTATCACCATGTATGGCATCGGCAAGGGAATTTTTGCAGAACAACTTGCCGTCAAACTTCCTGGTGAGCCAGCGGCATGTGCCATGACTTCCGTTTCGAGCCAAAGGACGTTTGAGGTTTCAGTAGTCATTCCTGAACAGCACAGCATAGCGGTGTTCGAGGGCAATGCCACCGGTGAACTTGTTCCTCTCGCGACCCTTGAAACTGGTACTGGTGTTACTTCTGTGCGTTATGGGAATACAAATGAAGATAGAATTCCTGACATCATATTCGGAACGCGAGACCATATTGGAGTAATAACCTCTGACGGGAAAGGCAGGTTCTCAGCACCTGTCTGGATGGGACCTGCGAGTAGTCTCACCGAATGGACCTTGGCAGACGTCGATGGAAACAAGCGATTCGACATTGCGGCAATTGATGGAAGGGACAATCGTCTTCTCCTGATCGGGAATGTTGATCGGACAGCATCAGAGCGATGGCCGAAAGAGTTTTGCACAGGGCGTTCTCCGATTGGGCTTTCCGTGCGGGATTTTAACGGCGATGGATGGTCCGACTTTGCAGTGGTCAACTCGAAGTCGTCGAGCTTGTCTGTATTCCTGAATAACCGGAGCGGTTCGTTCAACGGTCAATACAGCGTTTCACTGTCGGAGCATCCCGTATATTTGCGGGCATCTGGTTCACCAAACGACTCTTCCCGTATACTGATCACATCTCATTCCGGAACGTCCAGGCTTTCCGTCATTAGACTTCATGGCAACGCGTCAGGGCATGAGTTGTTCACGATCCCCTCGGGGAAGGATCCATACGTGGTTCTGGCAAAGGAAGACTCCGGTTCTATTGAAATGCTCGTTCGCTATAACGGCGCGAACAGTAGATCACCATCTCTTTCATTATTCGAGCAAATCTCTCAGAGACAGTTCGTTGAACGGAGTTTGCGCTCAAATCTTCCACACTCGATTGTTGCCCTGACTGTTGACGACCTGACCAGAAATGGAAAATATAATCTTGCGTTTGTTACCCATAACAGTGATGAGGTGACTTCCACGATGTCCATGGCGTTTGCCGAGCAGGAGTTCGACTTTAAGACAGTCAAGACGGCGTTTTCATTTGCCGACTCGTCAGGTGATGTTCGCGGCATTGTTACAGGGTTCATTGATGCTGACGACAGGAAAGATGTGTTGATATTCATGAGCGGAAGCAGGGAGGATATGCTGATAGCATACGGCAACGGCGATGGGACGTTCCGGGATCCTCTTGAATGGATACGTGGTGTGGCGCCTTTGCACGAGGATGGTGTGCTTCTCGGTGACGTCAACCAGGATGGGAGGAACGACATTATCTTTATTGATAGCAAGAAGGAGTTGGTGATGGCGCTATATCAACGGGCGACAGGTGGATTTCGTCCGCCTGTGAGCATTTGTCCCGCAGCCGGAGTTCGCAGTATTCGCCTTGGGCAATTTGGTAATCCCGGCCAAACGGATCTGGTGCTTTCACACAGCGACAAAGGCAAAGTATCGATCGTTCCATCTCCATTCCGCAAGTGAAAAAACTGATCGTCACATATCTGCTCATGATCTCCGGAGCGCTGTATTGTGAAACTCAGAGTCAGATAACTGGCCGTTCTCCGTCAGCGACCTATCACGAGCTCGCGCTTGAGATCGGCCTGATAGATGAATCCACGGGAATAGTCAAATGTGGGTTTCCCGTTGCTGCATATGCCTTTGAGCACCAATCGGCGATGCAGGCTCGCTTACTCACGGACCGACCGGCCGCACAGAAAAACGTCCTACGGGGAAATTTCCGCATTCATTATGATACCTCCGGTATCAACACTCCCGCCATGTTGGACGCATTCTACCAACGAATTGCGGGTTCACATGAGGAGTTCGTAGACTCAGTCGCAGCCATCATGAATCATGTGTTCGCTGTGGAGACCGGAGTTGTTGGATACCCCGCTGCACCAAACGATGGCGGCCTGGGTGGCGGTCCTGAGTATGATATCTACATTCAGGAACTTGGGTTTCTCTATGGAAGCACTAACTTTGATAACACGCCAATTGCGCCACGACGGTATACGACGTTCATGGAGATTGACAACGACTTTGTTTTCGTGATTCCGGATAGCAACAAGGGTCTTCCGGGGTTACGGGTAACTCTGGCCCATGAGTATCATCACGCCATCCAGATTGGTAATTACGGGTATTGGGGTGGTGATAATATTTTTTACTATGAAATGACCTCGGTATGGATGGAAGATGTGGTCTTTACTGAAGTGAATGACTACTATAACTATCTCCGGTCAAGTCAGGGGCACTTTCGGCATCCTGACATCTCGTTTACATCAAACGCTTTCATCGCGTACAGCAGGGGAATCTGGTGCCAGTTTATTGAAAAACGATTCGGCCCGGTGGCAATGAAGAGATCCTGGGAGCTTATACTGAACGATCCTCCTCTGGTGTCGATTGATCAAGCGCTTCAGGAAACTCCGTACTCATCAAGTTTCAGAAATGCGTTCGCGGAGTGGACGCTCTGGAATTACTTTACAGCTTCGAGAGCAGATACAAGTCAATACTATGTTGAGGGAGCATTCTACCCATTGATTACCCAACGGGTTGCCGGTTTTTTTGGCAATTCCGGTTCTCTGGTCGACTCGACTGAATCACTCGCTGCCAGGTATCATCAAGTGCTCTACCAGGCAGACACCTTAACGCTTGCGCTTTCCAACCTGAATACTGAGGCGGCAAATGCCGGAGACCCCGGACCGTTTGGATACACATTTCTCCTGAACAAGGTTCGGGTAGACAATTCATACATCCTTACCGATGCAGGTTTTTATTTGAAGCTTGACGTGCCGGACCCATCCAATTGGTACAATTGGGAGATATTCAATGGAGGAGTCAGGCCGGCGTCCATAAAAAATGGTGTTGCCTTTCCCAATCCATTTATCAATAACGGGTTGAATTCGGTCCGGATACCAATCGCCTCAACTGCTCCGGTAATCGGCACACTGAGTGTGTTCGCAACGAGCATGGACGAGGTACTCACAAGAACATCCTCGTCAGTTCTTTTTCTCGGAAAGAATGTGTTTGTATGGAATGGACGCAATAACAACAATCAAATTGTGCAATCGGGAATTTATTTCTTTGTGCTGGAACTTCCGGAAGAAACCATGACCGGCAAAATCGCAGTGTTGAGGGAGTAACAGTGTCAATAACTTTCAAAGGGACTGGTCTCAAGAAAGTCTTCAATCGGCGAACGGTGTTCGAGGATATTTCGTTTTCACTCAACCAATCCGAAACGTTGCTTGTGACCGGCAGGAATGGCTCGGGTAAATCAACCCTTGTAAAAATCCTGATCGATGTCCTGACCCCGAGCGCAGGAACAGTTAAACTGCTCTCAGAACAGAATGAGGTTATCGCTCGCCGTCAGCATCTCGTAGGGCACGTATCTCCATACCTTCAGTTATACGAGGAATTCTCAGCCGCCGAGAACCTGGCAATGGGTCTTTCGATCCGGGGCATACGCGGCAATCCTGCTTCGACCATAGATAGTCTGCTCACCCGCTTTGGGATCGTACAAAGAAAAAATGATCCGGTGCGGATGTACTCTTCAGGCATGAAGCAACGCGTAAAATATGCGTTTGCGTTAATCCACAATCCGCCGATTTTGATTCTTGATGAACCAACATCGAATCTGGATGAGGAGGGAAGTCGTTGCGTCAGAGCGGTAATGCGGGAGCATCGGGAGACGGGTATCCTCATTGTGGCAACAAATGATCTTTCGGATGTTGAGCACTATGACCAGAGAATTGACCTTGATACAAGAATCTGACAATTCACTTATTGCAGTTTTGCGCTCGGCGCGTGCCGTCTTTCGTAAAGACTGGGCTTCGGAGTTGCGCACACGTTACGCCATTAATGCGCTATTGATGTTTGTTATTACAGCTATTTCCATCATCCTCTTCTCGTTGGGTGACGAGGATGTGTCGCCGGATGCATTGTCCGGCATGCTTTGGGTCGTCATCTTCTTTAGCGCGATGTCGGGTCTGGCCCGGACCTTCGTTGCAGAAGAGGAACGGGGGACTGCTATGACACTTCAATTGCTTGCTTCCCCTGCGGCAGTGTACTGTGGCAAGCTCTTCTTCAACCTTGTGCTTGTCACGGGACTGAACGTGATGACCGTCGGGCTGTATATGTTGTTTGTGAACGGTTTTATCATCAAAACGTACTCTATTTTCGTAATAACTCTTCTTCTCGGAAGTATGGGCTTTGCCGCCGCCTCCACGATCATAGCGGCAATTATTGCCAAAGCAAGCACGAAAGGAACGCTTTATCCGGTTCTATCGTTTCCAATTCTACTGCCTCTGCTACTTACCGTGATTAATGCGACCCGGCTGGCTGGAGAAGGGGCTTTTGTTGAAGAGGCGATGGGCGAATTTCAGCTCCTTGTTTCGTACATTGTGGTCATAGTCATTGTTTCGTTTATGCTCTTCGACTTCATTTGGAAAGAGTGACGGGAAGGAGCCAGGGGTGAAATTCATCCTCCGGTTTCGTACATTGAGTAGGTGATGGATGTCTTCTGGTTCATGCATTCTGAATGTATAGTGAGAAAAGAAGGATGAAGCTCCTGCTGGGTTTCTGGATGACCGCCATAGTTGTTTTGAGCCTCACGTTGCCGATGGTGCCGCAGCCAACTCAATGGTTTGAGTTGCCCATTATTCCGGGTCTTGAGGACAAAGCACGTATTATGTTCTTTCATGTCCCCACAGCGTGGCTGAGTGCTCTGGCGTTTCTGACGAGTATGGTATATGGAATTCGTTACCTCCGGAAGAAACAGATGAATGATGACCTCAAATCTGCTTCGGCGGCCGGGATTGGGTTGATGTTCTGCCTTCTTGCGACAATTACAGGAGCGATTTGGGCAAAATTCAGTTGGGGAACATTCTGGAATTGGGATCCGCGGCAAACGTCAATTTTTGTACTTCTTCTGATCTATGGAGCATATTTTGCATTACGTTCTTCAATAGAAGGCGAGGAAAAGCGGGCAACACTCTCCGCAGCATACGCGGTTGTTGCAGCCGTGTCAATGCCGTTTTTTATGTTCATTATGCCTCGACTGCTTGCCGGATTGCATCCCGGGTCAGCCGATAGTTCCAATGCCGGCCCTGTTGTGAGTGCGGGAGCAATGAATATCACCATGCGCGTCATGTTCTATGCATCGTTGATAGGATTCACAGGCCTTGCCGTTTGGATGTGGACATTGCATGTGCGGATCCACCGACTACTGATTAATCCACCTACTGACTAAGGAGAAAAACAGTGGCCTTTCTCGCCGAGAATGCCCAGTATATTGTATTAGTTGTAGCACTTGTTGTTTGGTTTGGTATTTATGCGTACCTGTTTCGTATTGATGCCAAAATCAAAGCCCTTGAAAATCAAACAAAGAAATAGGATCAGTCATGAACATCAAAACAATCCTTGGCCTTGTTATAGTAGTCATCTTCATCATCTTTGGGTCGTACTCATTTTTGGAGAGTAATGTCGAGTACACTGACGTAACAGGGGCGATGAAGTCTCACAAGAAAGTTCAGCTTAAAGGGGTCTGGAACAAAGAGAAAGAGTCCTTTTTCGACCCACAGGCCAGCCAGTTCACATTTTACATTACAGACGAGCAGGGCAAAGACTGTAAAGTGATTCTTGACGGCGCTGCCCCCAACAACTTTGAACTCGCCACGAGTATTGTTGCAAAGGGCAGATATCTTGAAGACAAAAAGCATTTCCACGCAACGGAAGTACTTACCAAGTGTCCGTCCAAGTATGAGGCGGATGGGACGCAGGTAAAGAAAAGTGTTTAGATGAGGGACTGAAGGGGAAACACATCATGATCGGTGGGATTCTTGTAAAACTGGCATTTGTCTGTTGCCTGGTTTCGGTGGTCGCGTACTTTCAGCACCACCGGAAAGGCGACGAATTCATGTTGAGAATCGGGCGACGGTTCTATCACGCTACGGTAGTGATGGTCATGCTCGTGTCGGCGATGTTGATTTATCTGATTCTCACACATCAATTTCAGTACACGTATGTCTGGAACTATAGTTCCAGTGAGCTGTCCACTCCGCTGCTGATCTCGACGTTCTATGCGGGCCAGGAGGGGAGCTTTCTCCTCTGGACCCTCTACACAGTTCTCATTGGCGTTTTTCTCATGGAGTATTCCTCCCGCAAGGGTTACGAGCCGCAAGTAATGACGGTCTTTGGTCTCATTAGCCTATTCCTCCTCCTGATGCTGATCGTCAAGAATCCGTTTCTCTACGTGTGGGAGTCGTGGCCGAATCAGGTGGAGGCGGGATTTGTTCCGGCAAACGGTCGGGGCCTCAACCCGCTCCTGCAGAACTACTGGATGGTGATACACCCCCAGATCTTGTTTACCGGGTTCGCAGCAATGGGTGTTCCATATGCGTACGCAGTTGCGGCAATGATGAAGCGTGACTATACAAATTGGATTCGGCCCGCAACACCTTGGATTGTGTTTGGATCGTTACAACTGGGCACGGGCATCATGATGGGTGGGTTCTGGGCTTACGAAACGCTGGGATGGGGCGGCTACTGGGGCTGGGACCCGGTGGAGAATTCTTCTCTCGTTCCATGGCTGGTATCGGTCGCGGCCATTCATACAATTTTGTCCCAGCGTAAGAGCGGTGCTTTCGTTAAGATGAATCTTGCCTTGGCCATGCTGTGTTTCCTCCTGGTCTTGTACTCAACATTTCTGACCCGTAGTGGCGTGTTGGGAGACACGTCAGTGCATTCTTTTGTCGATCCCGGAATGTGGGCGTACTGGCTACTTGTGGGGATGATGACCCTCTTTGCGTCCATCGGATTTGGCCTACTGATAAAACGCATGAACGAAATGCCAAAAGTCCCCGTGCAGCATTCGTACATGTCCCGGGAATTTGCGCTCTTCTTGGGGTCCGCGACGCTTGTGTTTGCGGCTGTGTTTGTTACTGTTGGCACCTCAGCGCCCATCATTACCCAGATTTTGCAAGGGAAGACAACCGCAGTCGATATTTCGTACTATGTGACAACGACCTTACCCCTTGGAATTGCGATAGGTATCCTTTCCGGAGTCGGCCAGCTCTTGTGGTGGACCAGGTCCAGCAAGAGGGAGTTCTTGAAGACATTATCGCTCCCCGCAGGGCTGAGTCTCGTAATAACCATAGGATTATTTTTCTATGGGTTGAACGAGATCCTTGTTATGTTGTTTGTATATGCGGCAACTTTTTCCTTGGTCGCGAATCTCATCGTTGGGTGGAGGATTATTAAAGGCAATCCCAAGTATGCAGGTGGGGCGATTACTCATGTTGGCCTTGCGGTGATGTTTCTCGGCTTTGTTACATCTGCAAAGTACGACGACAAACAAACGCTTTCGTTAACACAAGGACAAACCGTCGATGCGCTTGGCTATCGCTTGACGTATACGGGTTATCGACCCATAGATGGGGAAAAATATACGTTTGACGTCAGGGTGGAGAAAGATGGAAAACGCGAGGAGATCATCTCCCCGATCATGTACTACAGTTCGTATACCGAGGGTTTAATGCGGAATCCGGACATTAGGAATTTTGTAAGCCACGATTTGTATGTGGCGCCTCTGTCATTGGAGCAGCCCGACGGAAAAACAAAGAAGAATGCCCGAAACCTCACCTTCAAAAAAGGAGAGACCAAAACCGTAGATGGCGCGGAAATCACGTTCGTTGATTTCGATTTTCCCGTAATGGAAAAGGCGGCGATGCTTGAAGGAAGGGAAGTGAGGATCGGCGCGACGATGGAAATCAAAATGCCTGGGAGCACGACCGGCGAGATTATCACGCTCGTCAAGAGAATAGACAAAGGAGAAAGCATTGACTCGCTCGTGAAGTTCAGAGATAAGTTCGAGATCACGATGGGATCAATGAGTCCTGATAGAGAGAACAAAGAGAACTCTTCGGTAGAAATCGCAATCACCGGGATTCAAGAAAGCAAGATAAACTCTGACACGCCTCAGAGCGATATCCTTGTTGTCGAAGCCAGCGTGAAGCCCTACATCAACCTCGTGTGGTCGGGTGTTTTGGTGATCTTGCTGGGCTTTATTATTACAATCGTCAGAAGAGCAAGCGAAGCAGCCAAGAGCCAATAATATCGAAGTTATAGTTCCGAGCTTGCCTGTTACTGTATTGCCAATTAACGACTAAACCTCGCCCGACTCAAGGTATTTCCGAGGAATCAGGGACTTCTAACGCCAACCCCAAAGCCGAAAACCAGTTCACCCCCATACCAAGCTCCCACCCACAAGAACACGAGACCTGCGAGATTCAAGAGAAGAAACCACTGAATTGGACTGGTCAGGATGTTCCCTCGTTTGGTCAATCTCCAATACGAGAGCAGAACGAATATCGATGTAGCCAGGAAAGCCATTTGTTCGTGAGATTCAAACTTGCTGATTGCTGCTTCGGGTACCACAACGGTTGTTTCCGCGTGCAAACCGGACGCTACTGCAACAAGAAGCCCAAGAGTTCCAATTGCCTGTACACGCCACGCAAAACTCTGCCACTGCGCGCTTCCGCGTATATATGCGTAAGTATCCGCAAGAAGAGCCATGGTCAGCAATGCGATGGGAAAATGAACGAAGAGTGGATGTAGATTTGGCACGGACGTAATCAGAGAAGTGAAAAGAGATCGCTTACTTGCACAGGATCCACCGCCCCAAATCCCTCGCCGTACTTCTTACCAATCCGATCTCCGAAATACTCGCATCGTGTTCGGAGCATCTCAAGAAACGCCGGGTTACTCAGGAAAGTCTCTCGCTCTGCATTGCCGGGATTGTGAAATTGAGAACGAAAGGCCTTAATGGCCATGATCCGGTCTTCATATTCGTCACTGATGTCAACAATAAAGGATGGCGTGAATTCAAACGTCTGCATGAATGTGAAATAGCGGGCAGGTCGAAACGGTTCCTGCTTCTTTCCTTCCAAGCGCGTTTCGATTTTCTCAAGCCCTGAATAGAACCACGCTTCCTTGCAGAGTCGATGTGTATGCTCATGGTCCGGATGCCTTTCAAATGCATGAGGGAATAACAGTATCTCGGGGCGGTGCTTACGAATCACCTCGATTACTTTGAGACGATTCTCCATATCGATTGCAATGCCGCCATCGGGAATACCGAGATTTACCCGCAGAACAGTTCCGAGAATTTTCGATGCCTCTGCAGCTTCGCGACGACGGATTTCCGGCGTGCCACGTGTCCCCAGTTCACCTTCTGTCAAGTCACAGAGCCCCACTGCACGTCCCTGTTTCACCAGTTTCCGGATAGTTCCGCCACAGGAGAGTTCTACATCATCCGGGTGGGCACCAAACGCGAGTACATCAAGCTTCATGTCTATCCCTTTGACTACTTTATTCCAAAATATACTCATTCACTTCATTGAACGCAATGAATACGCACAGCATTGCATCGGAGAGTTGATTTCTCCATATTATCAAACA
>CAZIHJ010000009.1:41058-51947 GCA_964538485.1 uncultured Chitinophagales bacterium
GTGGTAACTGGACGTCTTACTGTCTATGAACTAAGAGGTACATATCAACTTGATGTCACATCTCTTCGACCATTTGGAGTCGGTGAGCTCCAACTCGCCTTCGAGAAACTCAAACACCGACTGGCTGCGGAAGGGCTTTTTGATGCCGAATCGAAGAAGCCACTTCCGGAGTTCCCCGAACGCATCGGGATTGTAACATCCCCCACCGGAGCAGCAATACAGGATATGCTGAAGGTCCTCCGTCGCCGGTTTCCTGCCGTCGAAGTTGTTGTTTGCCCTGTCAGGGTTCAGGGACCGGGCGCTGCGAAAGAGATTGCCGGAGCGATAGATGACCTGAACCGTTTTGGCGGTATGGATGTGATGATTGTTGGTCGGGGAGGCGGTTCGATGGAAGATCTGTGGGCTTTTAACGAAGAGGTGGTTGCCCGTGCAATTTTTCACTCACGAATTCCAGTAATCAGTGCAATCGGCCATGAGACAGATTTCACAATAGCAGATTTTGTCGCAGACCTTAGGGCACCGACTCCTTCAGCAGCAGCAGAAATGGCTGTGCGTGACAAAGCGACAGTTGTTGAAACTCTATCCAATTATTCCTATACTATGTATGAAATTGTGGTTCAAATGCTCGATTCCCACAAAACACAGATTCGCAATCTTCTGAGAAGTTACTACTTTAACAGACCTGTCGATCTTCTGAATCAATATTCGCAACGCCTGGATGAACTGGAAAGGGGAATGAGATCCTCGGTCTCTCACAAGGTCCAGATGGCAAGCGGGAAAGTCAACGAACTGCATCATCGTGTTATGGCTCTGAATCCTGACCTTGTTCTGCGGAGGGGATTTGCCATGGTTTCAAAAGGCGGAAAACTCGTTCAATCAAGTCATGTGTTACGGTCCAAAGACGAGGTGGAAGTCACATTCCATGATGGATCAGTCAGGTCAACAGTTTCATAAAGATGACTGCAGCAAAAAAAGATACCGGTAAACAGAGCTTTGAGCAATCTCTTCGCAGACTGGAGCATATCGTCGAGAAACTGGAACAAGGCGATGTTCCTCTTGAAGATTCGATCAAGATGTACGAAGAAGGCCTCACCCTTTCCAGAGTGTGCTTGGAGAAACTCAATCAGGCCGAACTGCAGGTAAAGCGACTCGGCAAAGACCTGAAGGGAAACTTTGAATTATTTAACATTGATCCGGAAGAATGATTTCCATCCGGCAAGTATTGTAGAGATCCGCAATGCACTCTGATACCTACCCATTACTTGAAAGCATCAGCATGCCCGCTGATGTCCGTAAGCTGTCTCCCGTCGAAGTGAAGGCCCTCTGTGACGAGGTCAGGCGATATCTCATTGATGTGGTCTCCAAAACTGGTGGGCACCTCGGTGCGGGGTTAGGCACAGTGGAATTGACTCTGGCATTGCACTATGTTTTTGATACCCCCCACGACAAGTTGGTGTGGGACGTCGGTCACCAGGCATACCCGCACAAAATCCTGACAGGCAGAAAGGACCTCCTTGGAACGATCCGACAGTATAAAGGTCTCAGCGGTTTCCTAAAACGTTCCGAGAGTGAATATGACACATTTGGGGCCGGCCACGCCAGCACGGCAATTTCTGCGGCACTTGGAATGGTGGCAGCGAGAGAACGGACCAATGATGATTACGATGTTGTTGCCATCATCGGCGACGGCGCGATGACAGGTGGGATGGCGTACGAAGGAATGAACAACGCCGGGATCATGAAGAAGGATATGATCGTCGTCCTCAACGACAATAACATGTCAATAGCACCCAACGTTTGGGCAATTTCCAACTACTTCACACAGCTGATCTCAAATCCATCCTACAACCGTTTCAAGTCCAATGTATACGATCTGGCGGGAAAACTCGACGTCTGGGGAGATCGGCTGCGAAAGGTCGCATCACGAGTTGAAGGAGGCATCAAAGTCGTAATTACACCCGGGATGCTGTTTGAGGCGCTGGGGTTCCGCTATTTCGGGCCGGTGAACGGTCACAACATTTCCCAACTGACTCGCATTTTCCAGGATGTGAAGCAATACGCCGGGCCCATCCTTGTCCACATTGTTACGCAAAAAGGAAAAGGATATAGGCCCGCGGAAGCAGATGTACAGCGACTTCATGGGGTAACACCATTCGACAAAGTGACGGGAGTATCTCCGAAGAAAGCCGATGGACCGCCGGCATATACGAAGGTGTTTGGAAAAGCGATGGTTGAACTCGCCAGAGCGAATCCCCGCATTGTTGGCATTACTGCTGCCATGCCCGACGGGACAGGCTTGGATCAATTGCAGAAAGAGCTTCCCGAAAGGTTTTACGATGTCGGTATTGCAGAACAACATGGTGTAACATTTGCCGCCGGGCTCGCGACACAGGGCTGCGTTCCGGTTGCTGCAATTTATTCTACCTTTTTGCAGAGGGCATTCGACCAAATTATTCATGATGTGGCCTTGCAACACCTGCATGTTGTCTTTGCTCTTGACCGTGCCGGCCTTGTCGGGGCGGATGGCCCCACACACCATGGGGTGTTTGATTTGTCATATATGCGCATGATTCCGGAAATGGTCATAATGTCCCCGAAGGACGAGAGTGAATTGCGCGATATGTTGTACACGGCGACCGAGTATGGCAAGGGCCCGGTGACGTTGCGATATCCCCGCGGGAATGGTGTTGGCGTACCGTTAAAGGAAGGTTTCGATCTGATTCCGATAGGAAAGGCCGAAACACTCAAATCGGGACATGACGTTGCAATACTCGCAATAGGCTCCATAGTACAAAATGCGATGAAGGCCGCTGAGATACTTGCAGAAGATGGCGTCACCGCCGAAGTCGTTAATATGAGATTTGTAAAGCCCCTCGACACGGGATTACTGGATGCAATTGCCGTACGGTTCACCTCAGTGGTAACGATCGAGGAAAATGTAGTGACGGGTGGGTTTGGGAGTGGTGTGGCCGAGTACTTCGCCTCAAAGAACTCTCCTCATCTTCGAATTCGAATTCATGGCGTGCCGGATCGATTTGTTGATCATGGGTCCCCTGATGAATTACAAAAGGAAGTCTCCTTGGACCCCGCCGGAATTGCCAGCGTGGTTCAGGAATTCCTCGGCACTCGCCCGCAAACAACACCCATCCCATTACAGTTGCCCATACCTGAGAGCGCATGAACCGCACAAGAGTAGGTGTCGTCGGACTAGGTTGGATTGCCCAGGTTGTGCATCTTCCCATTCTCTCCAAGCTTCCTGAAGCCGAGGTTGTCGCTGTATGTGATCGGGACAAGAGCAGATCACGACTGGTCGCGGAGAAATTCGGAGTGAAAAGGGTCTTCAGCGATCCCGAAAAGATGATGGAATTGGACGAACTTGATGCCGTCATTGTCGCAACTTCGACTGACGCGCACAAAGATGTTGCTCTTGCAGCGTTGAAAGCGAATAAGCCCGTTCTTGTGGAGAAACCGATAGCCCGCAATCACGCCGAAGCAGTCGCAATAGCAGATGCAGCGAAGCAAACCAGGTGCAAACTGATGGTGGGAATGAACCACCGTTTCAGGCCCGATACGATGGTGTTGAAGAGCTTTCTTCAAGGGAAAGAACTTGGTAGGGTGTTCTACACAAAAGCCGCATGGCTGCGGAAGCGAAGCTCGGATAGCAGTTGGTTTACACAAAAGGAAAAATCGGGTGGTGGTGTGCTGATGGATTTGGGTATTGTGATGCTCGACTTGACGTTTTGGTTGCTCGACTATCCCGATGTCCGTAAGGTCAGTGCCATGCACTATACACACAGGACGAAAAATGTCGAGGATACGTCCGTGGTGTCAATAACCATGAAGAACGGTTCGCTGCTGAACCTGGAAATCAGTTGGTCGATGTACGTCACAGATGACATCTATGCCTGTCAGTTGTTCGGTACCGAGGGAAGCGCGAGTTTGAACCCATTGCGCATCAACAAGGAACTGCACGGTAACCTCGTGAATCTTGCCCCCGCAAAAATGGAGGCACCTCAACATCTGTACAAGAGATCATACGAAAATGAAATCAAACATTTTCTGGGAGCGGTGCACGATGTCCATCCGGTGATATCCACCGCAGACGAAGCGGTGCAACGGATGCGGATAGTCGATGCAGTATACAAGTCGGTCAAGACCGGAAAAGAAGTGACATTCGGCTGACAATAAATCAGGAAGATTCTTGAAAAAAAGAATCCTTGTTGTAGACGATGAACGGGACATCGTGGACCTCATTACGTACAATCTTTCGAAAGAGGGCTACGGTGTTCTTTCTGCTTTCAATGGAAAAGATGCAATCGATAAAGCCGGAAACCAGGTTGATCTGATCGTTCTCGACGTGATGATGCCGGTACTCGACGGATTCGAAACGTGTAAACGTTTAAAGGCAAATCAACTAACCTCGAACATCCCCATCATCTTCCTCACCGCAAAATCGAGCGAAGTGGATGAAATTGTCGGTTTGGAACTGGGCGCCGATGATTTTATTCAGAAGCCAATCAGTCAGAGAAAGCTCATTGCACGTGTTAAGGCGGTGCTGCGGAGGAGGGAGCAAACAATTGATGACCACGCCGACCAGTCGATCATCAAAATCGGTCGCCTCGAGATTAACAGGTCAAACTATACCGTACGGTTGGGCAAACGGGATATTTTTCTGCCGAAAAAAGAATTCGAGTTATTGGCCCTGCTTGCTGCCAACAAGGGGAAGGTGTATTCCAGGGAAATGCTGCTGAATAGCATTTGGGGAAGTGACGTATTCGTTATTGATCGAACCGTTGATGTGCATATCCGCAAAATCCGCGAGAAGTTGGACGATGATGGAAATGCCATTGAAACTGTGAAGGGCGTTGGGTATCGCTATCGGGAATGACCTGCCAGAGTGAATCTCATTACATAACGGTTCGGTGAAACTCCAAGCCCAAATACTGCTCACATATTCCCTCCTCACTCTTTTTCTTTGCCTTGTGTTTTGGGCGGGTGTTTCATGGTATGTAAATGATGTACTGGAAACCCTCGATGTTCCTGTTGCTCTTGCTGAGGAATTACGAACCCAATCTGATATCGTGCTGGTGTTTCTGGGGCTCTTTGGCCTTGCGCTGACGATGACAGTGAGTGCAGCATTTGCCCGAAGAATCACCATTCCACTGAACATGGTGTCGCGCACAGCGCAAGCAATCACCAGAGGATCAGTCGATGAACGTGTATCGTATTCATCCACCAACGAAATCGGAGAACTTGCGCAAGCGCTGAACCAGATGACCGGCAAACTGGGGAGCGATATTGACAAACTCAAGAAGCTTGAGCGTGTGCGAAGTGAGTTTCTGGGAAATGTCTCTCATGAATTGCGTACACCAATTTTTTCTATCCAGGGTTTTCTTGAAACGTTGCTTGATGGTGCCGTCGATGACCCTGCCGTCAATCGGGAATTTCTGGAAAAAGCATATCGTCACGCGGATCGCCTCAATGCCTTGCTGAACGATCTCATTGAAATCTCCCGGATTGAATCAGGGGAAATGAAAATGAGTTTCCGGTACTTCGGTGTCGTTGGATTTGTGCAACACGTGATGGAAGAGATGCGTTCGGATGCTGAAAAGAAACACATTACCATGCTCTTCAAACCCCAAGTGGATGACAAAGAAGAGGTCTATGGTGACAAAGCACGGTTGAAACAGGTCATGATCAACTTGATTGACAATGCAGTCAAGTACACCGAGCATAACGGAACCATTACGGTAGGCATCCGGATCGTGGCAAATAAATGTGAGGTGTCTGTTGAAGATACTGGCTGTGGTATCAGTGAAGAACATCTTCCGAGGATCTTTGAGAGATTTTACCGCGTGGACCGCGACAGATCAAGGGACATAGGAGGAACAGGGCTCGGACTTGCTATCGTCAAGCATATTGTTGAGGCACACGGTGGCACAATCCGGGTGCAGAGCAGTATTGGCAATGGGAGTACCTTCACATTCACGCTGAAGAGGTAGCACAATTGCGGCGCGCATCAAACATTGTGTTTGAGAAAAAAATGATGGCGGAGTGCTTATCGCTTGCTGTTGCTGGCCGCGGTCATGTAAGCCCGAATCCGCTTGTTGGCGCGGTGCTTGTGCGAGGCACGAGGATCGTGTCTTCCGGCGCACACAGGCGGTTCGGCGACGTGCATGCCGAAGTGGAATGTCTCTCCAGATACAACGGGCCGGTTTCTGCGACGACGCTCTTTGTAAATCTCGAACCGTGTGCTCATTTTGGCAAAACACCGCCATGTGTCGATGAGATTATCAAGAAGCGAATTCCTCGCGTTGTTGTTGCAATGAAGGACCCAAATCCTTTGGTTGCAGGAAAGGGAATTGCTGCACTGAGACGGGCCGGGGTTCAGGTGTTGGTGGGAACATTGCGAAACGAAGCCGAGGAACTCAACCGTGAGTTCATTCTTCATATCACAACACATCGTCCCTATGTTCATGCAAAACTGGCACAAACGTTGGATGGCAAAATTGCACCAATGAATCGCAAACGAGCGTGGATATCGTCGTTGCCTTCACGACGACTTGTGCATCAATGGAGAGGATGGCATGATGCAGTACTTGTGGGAGCCGGAACCATCAAGGCAGATAATCCATTGCTTACCACGAGAATGGTGAAAGGTCGTAACCCTGATGTTATTATTCTTGACGGCCGGTTCTCGATTGCCGGAAATGCCCGCGTATTCTCCATGCGGAGCCGAAGAGTGTTTCTCTGTGTCTGCGAGGAATATCTACGATTGAACCGGAGGAAAGCATCATTGTTAGAACGACTTGGCGTGGAGGTTCTTGCGTTTGAGGGGAAGGCAGGGAGAATATCACCTCGCGTTCTGTTACGCGAGCTTTACAGGCACCGCATCGGTTCCATTCTGCTCGAAGGGGGGAGGGACGTGCTCTCTACCTTTATCCAGGCCTCTTGTGTGGACAAATTGAGTGTCTTTATCGCACCCACAATCATGGGGGAAGGTGTGGAAGGATTCCAGGTGAAGAAACAGCAGGTCCTTCTGGGTTCAAGAGTACAATCAACGGTGATTGGCAAAGACATTCTGATTAGCATGAACTTCGAGAGAGGCAGATGATGTTCACCGGGATTATTCAGGAGATTGGTAGACTTGCCATGCGTGAGGAAATACCTGAAGGCCTGCGTCTCACAGTAGATTCCTCCGGAGTTGTAAATGAACTCCAGGTAAACGACAGCATAGCGGTCAACGGTGTGTGCTTGACAGTAGTTAACAAATCTTCTTCGATGTTTGTGGCCGAAGCGGTCGAGGAGACCTTGAACAAAACCACGTTGGGTTCCCTCAGGCCGGATTCAAATTTGAATCTGGAATTGCCCCTGAGACTCAGCGATCGTCTCGGAGGACACCTTGTGCAGGGTCATGTCGACGTAGTTGGTGAAATTCGGAACGTTGAAAAGAATACCATGAACTGGCTCATCACAATTTCATTTCCAGATCGCTTCAAACACTACGTCATCCCGGTCGGGTCAATTGCTGTTGATGGGATCAGCCTTACTGTGGCAAAACTCGAGGGAAGCAGCATTGTAGTTTCCATAATACCACACACTCTGGAGAAAACTACGCTTTCAGGGGCATATGTTGGGATGAGGGTAAACCTCGAATTCGACCTGGTTGGAAAGTACATAGAAGCCATTATCACGTCAAGAAACACAAATATCGATCCACTGAGCTGGGAAAAATTGAGGATGTGGGGCTACGGTGCTTGATTCGAGCCCAAGTTTTGCGTATTTTTGAATACTTCAATCGTCTATTCAGCAAGGGTACAATTATGTTTGGTTTTCTTATTGCTTTGCAGGTTTTGATCAGTATTCTCCTCATCGTCGTTATTCTTATGCAAGCCAGCAAAGGCGGCGGGCTGGCTGGAACCTTTGGAGGAGGATCCGTCGGGATGGTCTTCGGGGTCCGCCGCACCGCGGATTTCTTGATCAGGGCAACACAGATATTGGCTGGAGTTTTCTTTGCGTTGAGTCTCGTTACAAACCTCTTTTTCTTGCCGCGGGGAACGACAGCTGAAAGCGTTATCCAGAAGGGAATGGGGGGACAAACTGCGCCTGCTGCAACAAGCCCACAGCTTCCTCCGCCCCAGGAACAACCCACGCAGCAACCCGGACAATAAATCTGCGGTCTTCGATACAAGTTCTGCACCCATGGCTCAATCGGTAGAGCAACTGACTCTTAATCAGTGGGTTCCAGGTTCGAGTCCTGGTGGGTGCACATTACTTCTTGAATACATGCCCCTGGCTTCCACCGATGCAGCCCTTGCACAACAGTTTTCCTGCAAACCAGCGTGATCAAAGGAGCGGGGATGAGCTTGCTCCAACCTTTTCCTGAGAGTGTCCTTGCCAGGCGCCCAGGCGCCGGAATTGTAAAACTGATCGGCAATGATTGTCTCGACCTCCTGCATCGCCTTTCCACGAACGATTTGAATACATTGAAACCCGGCGATGTAAGAGCCACGGTATTGACGACTAACAAGGGTCGAATCGTCGACTATGTTCATGTCGTTGTGGATATCCACCATGTATATATCATTACATCTGCAAATCGGGATGCTATTGTAAGAGATTGGATTGACAAGTTTACGATCATGGAAGACGTCTCGACGTCAATTGAGACAAATGAATGGGTATTGCATTCCTTGATTGGCAAAGGCCTCCACAAAACTACAGACGACTTAGGACTTAGCCATGATGGCGTCGGAAGGGCAACGCTCGATCAACAAAGGATAAATTACACGGTACAGGAGTTTGGAACCACTTTCCAGAATACCCTCACAAGAACGGATGCGGGAGATGGTATCGAGAGTGATCTTCGTTTATTGGCGAGGAGTATTGGCATTCCAACTCTCAGCCCGGAGGAGTACGAAGTATTCCGCATTAGCAGAGGTATTCCATCCGCGCCAGGAGAAATCAATGACCTGTTTACTCCGTATGAAGTGCGACTGCGTGATGCCATCAGCTTTTCAAAAGGTTGCTACGTCGGACAGGAAGTCATTGCACGGCTCGATACCTACCAAAAGGTACATCGACACATGGTTGGCCTTCTGCTCCAAGGCACGCTGCCCGCGCTCAAGGGGGTGAGACCCGTCTATCTGGAGAACAAAGAGGTGGGATGGATCACAAGTATGCTACCAGAGAAGAGTAGATCAATTGGAATCGGAGTTGTTGAGAAAGAGATCATGGCTGGAGAGACGTTGAATTTGAAAGAGGAGGGTAGTCCCGTTACCCGGTTGACCGTGTCGGATTTTCCTATATCATATTCCCAGGGATATCACCAGGAATGAAATTATCCTTGACAGTGGCAGAGGTTGACAAATGGCGGGATCGTACTCATCGCTGTGTTCCCCGCTTGGCCGTACGCACAAAAAAACAGACGCTTGACTTCGTGAACGATGTAGGGTTCTGCTTCGCGTTCAAGGCGGTGAACTCGGAGCTCCCCTGTTTGCTGCATGCGGCCGCTGGAGACCGAAATCATATGCTCCCACGCAATGCACAATCCGACGCTCATCTTTCGTTCGTTTGGGAAATGAAGAACATACTTCCAAGCGAGAAAAAGATCTTCTATGGAAAAGTACTGAAACGTCGCCCAACAATGATCTCACTCGAGTATTTGCCGTACTTTTATGCTCTCGCAGAGAGAACTGGTACAAAGGAAGAACATCAATTACAATTCAAGAGTGGAAGGCTCTCTGACCTTGCCCGGAACATCATGGATGCATTGATGGATTCGTCACCTCAGGTGACAAAAGGGCTAAAGCTCGCAACTGGAAAACATGCGAAGGACGACAGAAGCGAGTTCGACAAGGCAATGGCCGAGTTGCAATCGAAAATGTATATCGTAAAGACGGCCGAATATCACCCATTTACGTTTGAGTGGGCGTTGGTTCGCAAGTCTTTTCCCGGGCAAGTCCGCCAAGCGCGAAAGATCTCCGCTGAGGAAGCCCGTGTCAAAATCCTCGAACGATACTTTCGGAACCAGCTCATTGCGTCAGTTCCATTGATACAACGGCTCTTCGGTTGGAATCGCAGGAATATCTACCAAACCCTCGGACACCTGGTCAATCGAGGCACCATAATGGCAAATGTAAAGATTGAGCACCATAGCAGTAACTACTATTGTTTAATAGACTAGGGAGCACTTTGTTCAAATGGGAACGAGAAAGAAGCAACTCCCAAAGCCAGAGAAGGCTTATCGAAACATGGACTTTCTAAACAGCCCGGACGCTCGAATACTCCGAATCGTTTCCGAATTCCTTGAGCCCCAACGTCGATTTCGCAAACACAATATACGTGATACAATTGTCTTTTTTGGTTCGGCACGAATCAAACCTCGAAATGAAGCCAAAGCAAACGTCCGTGCTGTGGAAGCGCGTTTTCGCAAGGTCAAGAAGCCAGGCAGGAAAATGATCATGGAGCTTCGACAAGCCCAAGTTCAGCTGGAAATGTCCCGGTACTATGAAGATACGGTCGAACTCGCTAAGCTCCTCACCAAATGGTCGAGGGGTTTGAGAAATCCGAATAGATTCGTTATTTGTTCAGGTGGAGGCCCGGGGATCATGGAGGCCGCCAACAAAGGAGCATACGAGGCCGGAGGAAAATCTGTGGGTTTGAATATCAGCCTGCCATTTGAGCAGTTTGCCAACCCCTACATTACTCCGGAGCTTAACTTTGATTTTCACTATTTCTTTCTGAGGAAGTTCTGGTTTGTTTACCTCGCGAAAGCACTGGTGATCTTTCCGGGGGGATTTGGGACACTGGACGAACTTCTTGAGGTTTTGACGCTGCTTCAGACCGATAAAATAAAGAAGAAGATGTCCGTGGTCATCTACGGCAGC
>CAZIHJ010000010.1:0-47928 GCA_964538485.1 uncultured Chitinophagales bacterium
AAAATCACTGTAGGCGCGTACATCATCCGGGGATCCGGGGTCGAGCGGGTCACCGAATGCCTGCACAAGCTGTATGGAGTTGAAGACGTTCAGTCTTCCGCCGGTAACAGTAATTCCCGCCAGCGCCGGAATCGAATCGGTTCCTTGCAGCAACCACTCCTTGAACATCAACGCCACCTGGCCCGGATTGTTCTTGTATTGTTGGATAAGGGCCTGGTTTGCCGAGGCGTACATCAATGCAATTGCCCCCGCAACTCCCGGCGTCGCCATTGAGGTTCCGGTATTGTTGCCGTACGCGTTGCCCGGGAGAGTTGAAAGGACTGCGGTTCCGGGTGAACCAAGGTCAATAGTAGTGAGGCCGTATGCGGCGCCGCTGTTTTTCAGATCCGCATTTGTGGTATTGGTTACGGTGACAAGCCAATCACTTGGACAGGCAGTTGGAATATCACTCTCCACATCCACATTGATGTTCAGGTTGGCTGTCGCACCACAGCTCAGAATTCCCGCCACACCCATCGAGTCATACATCGCACTCCACAGCGGGTAATCCACGGGGTCGCCAAAATCCACGCCAAACGACGAGTTGGTGGAAACGATAAACGCCCCTGAAGCACCGTTGGTCTCATTGTACGTCGCACGCATCTCCAGAACATATCCATACGCTTCAACCACAATGGACTCTGTGCCTGAAGAGCCGGCGATCGGAAGCACTTTCGCATTCCAATTCACACCACTTACTCCAATGCCGTTGTTTCCACGAGCCGCAGCAATGCCCGACACGTGGGTACCATGAGAATTCGACGGGACGGAACCCGTGCTATTGAATGCGTTCCAACCATCATAATCGTCGACATAGCCATTGTTGTCATCATCAATACTGTTGCCGGGGATCTCGTTAACGTTCTTGAAGAACGAAAGATCCTGATGATTGAGGTCGGCCCCACCGTCAATCACTGCAACAACAATCGTATCGCCTTGTGCCGTAACCCCACCAGTTGTAATATCCCACGCTTCGGGAGCGTCGATGTCTGCATCAGGGACGCCTCCCCCCTGGCCGGTGTTGTTGAGCGCATACTGACTACCGAACTGTGGATCGTTTGGAATGACACTCCGTTCATTCACAAAGTGATTGAGCTGGGCATTCAGTACAAATGGCGACTGACGAACGAATGCAACGGCTCCAGCAGAATTCATTGACTGCGGGTTATATTGGAACAGCCAGATGTTCATCCTACGGCTGAGAAGTTTCACCGGATGCAAACCGATTGCCGAGTGTTCGGCCGTGAACGATCCCACCTCTGTCCCTCTCACGAGCTGAATTAACAGTTCGCCCTCTTTGTGTGGCGTATCGCCCAGAACAATCGGACTGAGGAGTAATAGCAAAGAGCAAATCATTCCGGAACGAATTGTCATGACGTTTCCTTGAAAAATGAATAGTGATGTTATGAGTTCTTTGACGTTCTGGTCTTAAGCACGAGGTATCCTATCAATGCGAGGAATGCGATGAGCGCAACTCCTTCGCCCAGATCGATTCCGAGGCCCCCCGGCTTCGATCCCGTGGTGAATGCGTACATCGCAATCACAACGCCCATAAGGCCTTCTCCTGCAATGAGGCCTGAGCTGAGAAGCACACCTTTTTCCTTTTTCTCTGTGATCAAGCCCTGGTTTCCCTTCGCGCTCTTCTCAATGAAATAACTTACAACTCCCCCAACGAAAATGGGTGATGTTGAGGAAAGAGGAAGGTACATCCCTACCGCAAAAGGAAGTGCCGGCACTCCGAGAAGTTGCACGACAACGGCAAAGATCGCTCCGACCGCAACAAGACTCCAGGGGAGGTCTGCGGCAAGTACCCCTTCAATCACAGTCTTCATTAGCGTTGCCTGAGGAGCTGGAAGGTCGGGAGAACCGAACTGGTATGTGGCGCCAAGAAGCCAGACTGCACCCGCAACAAAGAATGCGGGAACAATCGCACCCACCAGTTCTCCGATTTGCTGTTTTGCGGGAGTCGCCCCGATCAAGTACCCGGTCTTCAAATCCTGGGACATGTCGCCGGACATCGAAGCAGCAACGCACACCACCGTGCCGATGGTGAGCACAGTGATCTTGCCGAAATCATCCGTCCAACCAAGTGCATAAAACACGAGGCTTGTTCCGAGCAGCGTCACGATCGTCATGCCGGATGTGGGATTGGAGGTGACACCGACGAGACCAACAATGCGGGATGCGACAGTGACGAACATGAATCCGAAGATCGCTATACAGATCGCAGCGACAAGTCTGAACAGGATCGTCGTCTCACTTCCGACGACATGAGGAACGAAAGTGATCACTGCCATAACTGCCAGTACTCCACCGAGCATCACGGACATCGGGAGATCTGTGTCGGTTCGGAGCTTCGTCGACCTGACGCCGCCCGTCGAACGGAGTTCGCTCAAGCCGATCTTCAACGATTCGACCATGGTCGGGAGTGACCGGAAGACGGTCATAAGTCCGGCAGCAGCGACAGCGCCCGCACCGACGTAGCGAATGTAGCGACTCCAAATTTCTCCGGGGTTCATTTCACTGATAAGTTTCTTCGCCTCGGGGAACAACGGCACGTTGAGATATTCACCAAAGTATGCCATCAACGGTATCAACCCCACCCACGAAAGCAATCCACCAGCAATCATGATTGCTCCGACCTTGTAGCCGAGGATATATCCGACGCCAAGGAGGGCCGGCACTGGCTCCATGCCGAGCTCGGCTTTTCTCAGCACTGGAAGATGCAATGAAATCCGGTCCGGCCACATATGGAAGAAATCGACGATGGCCTTGTACGCTGCTCCGATGCCGAGTCCAACGAATACATTGCGGGCGCGAGTTCCTCCCGCATCGGCTGCAATCAGCACTTCTGCGCTTGCTGTCCCCTCCGGGTACGGAAGATTGCCATGTTCCTTCACAATCAGGAACCTTCGCAGTGGTATCATGAACATCACTCCGAGTACTCCTCCCAACATTGCGAGCGTACCTATCTGCGCGATACTCGGTTCATACCCCCATAGGAACAGAGCAGGAATAGTGAAAATGATTCCCGATGCCAATGATGAACTTGCCGATCCTGTGGTCTGGGCAATATTGTAATCGAGAATCGTACTTTTGCCGAGCACCGGCTGAAGGAGGCGGAATAGCGCGACGGAGATCACTGCGAGCGGAATCGAGGTACTAATCGTCAATCCAACACGAAGCCCGAGGTAGGCATTTGCCGCGCCGAAGATGATGCCGAACAGAGCACCGGAAATCACGGCCTTCATTGTGAAGTCCTTGATATCGGTGTCAGCGGGAATGTACGGCTTGTGTTCTGTCATGTGTATTGTCGATTGTTAGATTGGCGTGGACTTGCGAAAGAGTTCTTCCAGCATCTTCATATTCTCCATACTATTTTCCGGAGACAAAAACGGTCGTTCATTGCGTTCAATGCAACGGGCGAAATACTCGATCTCCCACTTGTATGCCATATCCGGTTCGAAGTGCTCCTCGGTCCGGCTATTGTCTTTATGGAGATGAACGGAAAGGGTTTGGGTTTCGTGCTTGCCGGAAATGGCAACCGGGTTGAACACAGAACCTTTTTCGCCGGAAAGCGTGTAGTAGTTCGCATCGGTATTGAACCCGATGGTCATTGCGGCAACCGTTGGTCCGGATTTGTAAATCGCATGGGTGAATACGTCAATACCGGTTTTCTTATCCTTGCGCATGTAGGAGTTCACAAGTCGGGGCGTCCCGCCAATGATGAACCGGAGGAAATCCGCTCCATAAATGCCAAGGTCATACAACGCACCACCACCGGTTGCCTTCTTCAATCGAAACCCTTCAAGCCCGCGTGCCCAGGCATTGAAACTCAGATTGAAATCAATGTACCGCAGCTCGCCGATTGTTCCCTCCTGTACGATCTCCTGTGCCCTGTTGTGTACCCGAAGGAAACGGTACATGAATGCCTCCATGAACAAGACTTTGTGCTTCTTGCCGGCGGAGAGCATCTTCTTGAGTTCGGCGGAACTCAGTGCGGCAGGTTTTTCCAGCAGAATGTGTTTCCCGGCCCGGGCTGCCTTGATCACGTAATCAGCGTGCAGGTGCTGCGGCAGCGCAATGTAAACGGCGTCAATCTCCGGGTCAGCGAGCAGGTGCTCGTAGCCTTCAACGGCTTTGGGTATACTGAACTCACGGGCAAACGCATCGGCCTTTGATTGCTCACGGCTCGCAACGCCGAGAATCTTCACATTATCAAGCGGGTGTCTGAACAATGCGCGCGCAATGCGCGCAGTACCGAGAATACCGAAACGAATCATGCGGATGATTGCTTTCGATAATATGGATGTTGAAGATTACTCTTCGGGCGTGGACTGAGATGAGGAGCGCTCCTGGCGTGCAACCATGATGCGCAATACCACCCGGCCAAGGAATATTGCCGCCGATATCAAAAACAACGGGACGTACATTGATCGGGGGACCACTTCCAACCAGACAAGGGAAAGCAGCACCGCCATCAAGGCGATGCCGACAATACCATACATGGTGACGATTTTCCGGGTGATCAAGACGGGACGGCAATTATTGATGCGTTCAATATAGAGAACGGGGAAGTGAAGCGCAATTGAAACAAGAGGAAATGGAGAACTATCGGGCGGGTTGCCGCTCCCACCACGCCATGATGTCTTCGGCGATGTCCTTCACCTCAGAATGCGGGCCTTGCTTGCCAATGTGACTGAAAAACTCGTTATGTATGACAAGCACAAGTTCGGTTTCATCAGCGCCATTGGTCAATGCATCCATCACTTCCCGAACAAGGCAATTGAAATCCGCCTCATCGCCGGCTGGAAACTGCCCCCATTTCCGCAGCAGTTCTCTTAACTCGGCTTCGCTTTTCTCGTTGTTCATCGTTGGCTGCTGATTGATCATCGTACCATCACTCCATTACTCCAGCCGCTTGAATCAGGCAATGACTTCGTCAATCACTCCACCACCCAAAACATCATTACCATCATAGAACACAGCCGACTGTCCCGGCGTAATTGCGCGGCGTTTTTCATCAAATACGACCTTCACACGCCCATCGGCCAATTGCTGCACTGTGGCCATACCTCCCGGGTCTTTGTAGCGGATTCGGACACTTGCTCGCAACGGCTCCCTGCACTCTGCGTGTTTCTGCATGTTCACGTTGCGGGCAATCAGACCCGACTTGTACAACTTGTCTTCCGTCCCCACCTCAATCCGATTGGCGTCACGGTCAATACTGGTAACGTACAACGGCTCCGGTCGGGCGATACCAATGCCCCGGCGCTGGCCAATTGTATAGAACGGAAAACCCCGATGCTCCCCCACGACTTCGCCATCAAGCACAACCTCTCCACCGCTCACACTCGACTCGAGTTCGGGGCGTTGCTCTTTCAAGAAGCGTTCATAATTATTGTCGGGAATAAAACAGATCTCATAGCTTTCGCCCTTCTTCGCGACATCAAGACCGTATTTTTCACCAAGAGCCCGGGCTTCCGGCTTCGTCAACTCTGCAAGAGGAAACAGGGTCTTGCTCAACGACTCCTGCGTCAAGCCCCAGAGCGCATATGACTGGTCTTTTGTTTCATCTCTGCCACGGGTGACGTAGTACCGCCCCGTCGACTCGTCCTTCTTGACGTGCGCGTAGTGTCCGGTTGCAATATAGTCTGCTCCAAGAGAATCCGCTTTGCGGATCAGCTCTTCCCACTTGATCTTCCGGTTGCAGATCACGCACGGGTTCGGGGTGTGGCCGTTCAGGTATTCATCGACAAAGTTCTCAATGACCTCAGCCCCGAACCTCTCGCTGAAGTCCAGCACATAATGCGGAAAGCCGAGTTTGGCCGCAACCGCACGCGCATCATTGATACCATCGAGAGAACAGCAACTGCTCTCGTTACCCGCATTCCCGCCAACGTCTTCGTACTTATAGGTCTTGATCGTAATGCCGATCAGGTCGTGGCCCTGCTCCGCAAGAATTCCCGCCGCTACCGAGGAATCCACGCCTCCGGACATGGCAACAACAATCCTCCGATTAGCGCTCAACTTTTCACCCGCCCTGTTTTCAATGACAGCTACTTGAGAAACACCATTTGCTTCACATGACTGCGTCCGTTGACATTCAGACGGTAGATGTATGCACCGCTTGGCAGCCCGGTTGCATCAAATGTGACAGACTTTGTTCCGGCATCCTGAAACTCATTCACAAGCGTGGAGACTTCCTGTCCCACAAGATTGTATATCTTCAATACGACTTCCCCCGATGAAGGCAATTCGTATGTAATTGTTGTTGAGGGATTGAATGGATTCGGGTAGTTCTGATTCAGCCGATAGGTCAACGGCAACGCACCCGCTTCTTCTGCGGAGGAAATTCCGGAGAAGGAAAGGTCGTCAAGTCTTGCAATCGACCCGATGTGACTGGGGTTGCCGAGCGTATCCCCGGTTACGACAAAGGAGATATAACATGAATCCGGAACCTGCGCATCAGCATAGAAAATGTCGATGCTCACCATTTCCCAGGAACTGGCAGGATCGAATGTTTCTCCACCACCTGCACCAATCGCTGCTTGATTCTTAAGCATGATTACCGAGACGGCGGCCCCATCTCCGCCGATGGGAAGGAACTGGACCCAAAAATTGAGTACCGCATGACGTTGAGAAACCGGAAATAGCGATGACAAGAACGGCGTGTACGGATTTCCGGCAAACGAGACAACCTCACATTGTGCGGAGGATAATCCCGAATGATTTGTTGAAGATTGTGTAATAGGAACGGCAAACCCGGTAATGTTGTTTGGCGACCATCCATTTGGAGCTCCGGCGGTCCATTGCTCAAAACCAGGGTTGGGTATCTGGCTGCTGGCCGTGCTGATCACTGCAAGAACCAGGCAAGCCGCGAGAACAAGATGTACAAATATTTTCATAATAGACCTCCGTAATATGGGAGAGCAAAAGCATGGAACACCCCATGTAAAGGTAGGAAAAACCGGGGAGCGAAACAACGAACTACAGGTAGCTCAGCCACCACTCCTTCCTTCGATTCTTCACACCAGCGAACCAGCGACACAGCATGTACATGATGGTAATAACCACGATCCACACCGCGTAGGCAAGGACCAGATTCGGCTCATAACCGGCAGGGTAATTTGCAGGGGCTCCAAACCACCACCCGACTTCCCCAAAGCGTGGATACCACCAGATAATGGCAAGAATGTGAATAATGCCAACATGTAACATGTAAAAAAAGAATGGAACACGGCCAAACGTGACAAAGAAGTTGACAATCCTGCCTTTGAACCGTTCCAGTGATGGCAGGAGCAACAGAACCGGGCCGATCGTCATGCAAATGAATAACAAGGAGGGTGGGTACTTGCTGACATTAAGAAATGAAAGGAATGTAAACAACTCTCCACGTTCCTGTTCATGCCACGGGTTTGGATCGCCATAGAAATTTGTCAACCTGAGAAGGATAAACAGGGACACAGCCACTGCTCCGATGGTAAGCAATGCACGCTTCCTATTTTCCGCATCCTGTGTATAGTACGTCCCAATTGCATATCCGGCAGCCATCACGCCTATCCAAGGGATCAACGGATAGACAACAAATATCCCGAACGTCTCACTCGTGGGCAGAAAGTATTGTTGGTGCAGAAAGCCCCATAGCGGCGCAACGCTCCCCAACTCATCCGTCTTGATGCCGTCAAGCAGGTTATGGCCAAGTATCATTACAGCGGCTACTGATACAATTGCCAAACGTGGGAGCCAGATCAGCCCCGCCAGAATCACCATTGACCATCCGATCGCCCAGATCACCTGCACAAACATGAATCCCTGATAGTACATGAGACCCCAGCTCGGATTCACCCAGAGCAGTTCAAGCACAATCAACCAGATACCGCGGGTAAGCAGAAATCTCGCCGTTTCTCCTTTCGTTCTTCCGCGTGCCTGATACAAAAAAACACCAACACCGGCGAGAAACACAAAAGTTGGTGCACAGTAGTGTGTGATCCATCGGGTAAAAAAATATGCCGCAGTTGTTTGTGTCGGATCCTCCGGCGGGAACGGCGTTATCGAGAACATGTCACGGACATGGTCAAGCGCCATAATCACCATTACTGCACCGCGGACCAGATCGATGGAATCGATTCTATGCGCACGCAGTACGGAGGGTTCTGTTGTCATAACAATGTCCCTTCGGTGGTAATAACTACTACTGAGTATCAAGATGTCTTCGGGTAAGGTAGTCCAACCCGACCGCAATACCCATGCGGTGCGGGATCGTAATGACGAGGGGAACCATTGTCACCAGAAAGAGAGTCACTCCCGTCTGCCAATCCGTTGGCCGAACAATCACAAAGAGCGCAAGAAACAAGAAACCGATAAAGATACGGTCGCCAATCACCCAGAACGCCCATAGATCCCCCGGTGAATTGACAAAGTCTAAACGACACTCGCTACACGATTCATACATCTTGAACCATGTACGGTACAATGGTCCGTTGCCACAGCGCGGGCATTGTCGCTTCAATCCTCTGAGGAGTACGTCGGTGGTGGTCGGAGGTTTCAACTGCTGATGTGATTATGCAGCCCCGGAGGGGCGAAACAGATGTATCGTTTCATCCTTCATCAATGCCCAAATAGCATATCCACCCAGTGCTGTGCCAAATGGAATGCTCAAGAGATTTATGAAACTCAACACCAGGACCATGATTCTCGCCCATTCCTTTCTCTGCAAAAGGAAAATACCGCCAATGATGCCTGGGATTGACATCACAACAAGGATACCGCCAACAATTGCTCCGATCCCGGAAGTAACCGCGAACGCGGTCTCATCGCCCGAAACAATTCCACTTCCGGCAAGGACGACAAACACAATGAATCCTGCCAACAGACCAAGAATACCGAAGACAATATAGAGAATACCTATGATGGTAACGTGTTTATCCATGATCAACTCCTAGAGGCGGTTTATGGTGATGGTGAAGAAAGAACTCCTTTAGATCAATCTTGACTGTCCGGCGAGATCTTTGCCCAATTTCCTTTCACGAGTTCTTTTTGTCGCAGATGGAACACGCCTCGCACGAAAACCAGCGGGGACCTCGCTATGAGTAGTGCAATTCGCTCCTTCACCATTGAATATCCAACTGGAGCGAAAGCCGATTATCGGTGTCCCCGGCAACTTCTAAAGAACCTGACCCCATGGTGAGGACACCATCCTTTTGGGTTTCAGAATACTTCATTGAGACTCCAATTTCGTCAGAGAGTCCATACCGGGCAAGCAGATACCAGCGACGGCCACTGCCGTAGAGGGCGGGATTCGAGAACACTCCGCGGATGTCATTCTCATATTCATACAACCGAGAGTCAAATGATTCGGTATCAAAAAAAACTATTCGTACTTCAAGGACAATACGTTCAGTTGCTCGAAATCTTACCTCCTGAAAGAACAGATGTCCCAGTTCGTGTCCATGGAGGAGTGGATATTCCACCCGTGTGCCTTCGATTCGTCCCCGAACCCGAACGGCCGGGGTGATGTGATACGTCGCTGTCATTCGCGCTCGATGTTGTGACCGTTCAACCACGGCCCGCATATCCCGCCCCAGCTCATCGGTAATCGTCTCGCTCGTGTGAATATTCTTCTGACTGTAGCGTCCTGTCAACGAAAGCGATGGAACCACTTGCATGTCCACTTCACAAAATAGGTCATTCCCTGCTGCAGGAAGTGGAACCGTCGCACCCGGTTTGGGAAACCGGAAATGGTCAATATAGCCAGTGAATCTGAGTTGCCGGGTGACGGCAGACTGAATGCCGACATAGAAGCCGTACTCGTTACTCGTAGTACTCCGCTCTCCAAACCCACCCGCATGCAGGTGGTCAAATGTCGCCCCATAGTTCCGATAGACAAATGCAAGCTGTGTGGACCTGCTCAAGGTGATCACGCTACCCGCCAAGGCTGCGGTACCCCCTTGCCCTGACCTGGCCACTTCAGCAAAACCATTCATGCGCCCGATTCGGACACTCACATCAGCACCGGCAATATCGTTCACTTTTCCTGAAAACACAAATGGTGATTCTGAGATTTTTGTTCTGTCAAATTCCGAATGATAGTAACTGACTCCCGTGAGCCAGTGCGATTGACCGACGAGTTCCAGACGGCCCCCGATAACAGATTCTCTCACACTGTTTTTCTTTTTGATCTCATTCTCCGTTCTAAAATATCCGGCGTCATAGAACGCCGAGAACGTGCCATCGTCGTTTACAGTAGCACCAAGCTGTCTTCGTGACGCCAGCACCGAGAATCGCAATACTCCCGGAGGTACATTCACTGATGCTGCGACGCCAACACCCCGGAAAAAATTGAACTCATCGCTGGACCGATACGGGCGGAGACCGCTGCCGGACAACACTACACTGTGTACAGCGTCACTCCCTTTTCCGTACGATCCGCCGCCACCGAACACAAGACCTTGAGCCCCTTGCATGGTGAAGTCGCCCAGCAATACGTGTGTGGTTCCGATGCGAGTCCCGATGAAGCCAGAAATGAATCCCGTGGTGAATTGCTCGCCCGCATCCTTTGCCAGCAACACCCCCGCCTGTATATCCTTGCTCACGTTCAGTCCAATCCGTGAGTAGGTCTTCACAGATGATCCAACAAAACTTCCATCGAGAAAGCCCCCTCGCGGTTGTAAGTCCCGAACAACACGGCTACGCACTTGCAGTACAGGCCGCCTCGTGGCAATTGCGGGTCTTTCAGGACGTTCAACGACCACATACGACACTAGTTTCGCAACAACGGTGGGCCCAAGGTCATCAATAACCGACAATTGGTCAACGCTTACGAATTTCCCCACACGATTCCTGAGTCCGATGATTGTTTGTGCCTCATGTGCGGTTATTCCCGGAATCAACGCCAGTTCATTCCCGGTTGCAGTGTTCAAATCGAGTGGATTTTCCCGAAGCCACTGTACTCGATCCATCAACTGGAGCTGTTCTTGCTCACTTTCGTTCTGCTCAAAGAGGATCTCTTCGTCTCTTGCCTGGACGGGCGAGAAGACGGTATCGGACACTACGAGTGAAACGGAATCATCCGGAACGGCGGAAACCAGGACTGCGAGAAGAGAGGAAATGCACGTCATGGCTTACTCTCCGAGATCAAGCACAAGTGATATATGATGTGTCAGACCAAGAACCGGGTGACTGGCAAGTGCGTAGTCCAGTTGAACCACACTGTATCGAATACCAAGACCAGCGTGCAACGAAGAAGGTTCAGTTGCTGAACCGGCGCGCACCCGGATGAACTCAAGCACGTCATATCCTACACCCACGTGCAACTCCGCGGGAAAGCGGATATCCTTGACGATATCTGCCGCGAACGTCACATCACCGGCCGGTTGATAGCTCACACCTGTCTGATACGTCTGTGGAAGGCGCTCCTTTTCCCGGCCGATAGTTGCTGCATTGACGTTCAACGCACTGAATCCCCAGTGTATGCCATCAACGATCCGTGCCACGAATCCCACGTCACATGCAATCGCTGCATCGCTTCCATAGTTTTGAATTGAGAGTGAATGATAGTTGAGAGTAACACCGGCGTGAAATCGATCCCCGAGTGTTTGAGCAAACGAAGCTGCAAGCGTCACTTCACGATACAACGTCGAACCAAAGCGAATCGCCGAAACGGCCAGAGTTCCGATGTCTGTTGGTTGAACAAAAGAGGCCGATGCTCTGGCAAGTTCCGGGAGGCCGAATTGCTGTGGAGCGTATGACAACGCGGCCAACCTGTGTTCGATCAACTGCAATGCAGCAGGATTCGTGAATGCAGCCCAACCATTCCCGGGCATTGCAACCGTCACTCCTCCCATTCCTATGATCGAAGCGCCGCCGACTGACCGCTCAAAAGCTCCAAACGCAACCTCAAAAACCAAGAACAGACTCACAACGAGGCATTTCATATCTCCTCCTCATTATTCGTGCGACGGGAAATGGATCTGAGCTGTGACACTCCTTGACCACGGTTTGCAAAAGCTTTATATTGATTGTGTGCATTGTTGCACACCGGCTGGAATCATGTACTTTTCAGGTATTGCATGCGACTATTACTGTTGAGTTTTTCCTTTTTCGCTGTTTCCCTTCCGACGATTGCACAACAAGTTGACTGTACCGTCCAGGTAAACTACGAGGCGGTATCCACCACCCACAAAGACCTGCTTGCGGACTTTGAAAACGACCTTCGAGACTATATCAACAACTACGAGTGGGGATCCGGCGATACGGGTGAAAAGGTGAAATGCACAATGAGTGTCTTTATCCAGAACACAACTGCAGAAAACAAGTATTCCGCACAGATATTCGTGGGAAGCCAGCGCCCGATCTATGGCACCGAAAGAAGCAGTGCCGTCGTGAGGCTGTTTGATGAGTCGTGGGAGTTCACGTATATCAAAAATCGACCGATCAATCATAGTGAGTACTCCTTCAATGATCTGGCCAGTGTTCTTGACTTTTATGTGTTCGTCGTGCTCGGATTCGATTACGATACCTACGAACACGGTGGCGGGACACCGTTCTTCCAAAAAGCGTCCGATATTGCCAACCTCGGGCGAACGACGGGAGCCAAGGGATGGGAACACAAAGCATCCTCATACAGCCGGCTCCAACTCATCAGTGAAATCACCAGTCCGAAGTTCGCCCCTGTTCGCCATGCGATGTACGTGTACCATTTTGCCGGACTGGATTCCATGGCGACCGACCCGGTACGAGGTCAGGCAAACGTTCTTCGTGCCCTCACGATGATCGAAAAGGCGCGCAAACAAATCGATCAACGCAACCTTTTTCTCAAAGCGCTCTTTGAAGCAAAGTACCTGGAGATCGCTGACGTATTCCTGTCCTATCCTGACCCGGAAATTTACACAAGAATTTCCAAGATCGACCCATCACATCAAAGCACATACGACGAGTACCGTACCAAAGTCCGTTGACGTTTCACCGACTGCCTTTTGCTACACCAGCAAAAGACATTTCCTCTATCCGGTCTCCTATCTGCAGGAGGTCAAGCACGCCGTGTCCCGCGGTAATTCTCCCAAAAATAGAGTAGCGACCATCCAGGTGTGGCTGACGTGAGTGAGTGACAAAGAACTGACACCCCTCGGTATCCTTTCCGGAACTGGCCACACCAACCGTACCCCGGTCATACGACTCGTATCCGAACTCCGACCTGATTGCATATCCCGGCCCACCCCACCCATCACCACGCGGATCGCCACCTTGAACAACGAAGTTTGGAACGACCCGGTGAAAAATCAATCCGTCAAAGAAACCCTTATCGATCAGGTAGGCGAAGTTCAGACACGTAAACGGTGCTTCATCGGGGAGCATAGTGAACCGAAACTCCCCCCGGGAAGTACGCACCACAACTTCGGGATTCCTGGAGATACGCTCCAGCAGAACCCAGTCAAAGTTCGTGTGCAGTGCTTTCGTATGCTTTGGAACGAGATGCATATGCGGCTTGCCTGTGATTTTCTCCACTGCGCTGGCGGCTGCCACTCCCACGGTATGGTCGGGGTCGGTAATAAGTGCAGACAGCGTTGAGAGGGGCATTGTTGCCCTGAGTTTGCCCAATGCGGCGATGATGGCGACCATTGGTTCGACATCGTCCGGGCTCTTTAATCGTTGGAGGGTTTCGAGAAGATCAGGAACGACACTGTCATGAGCGAACAACGAATCGCTGAGCGCTTCAGCAACAATGGTCATCACTGCAAGGTCGTTCGTCGCAAGAGCGTTCACAAAAGCAGTTCGTGCAGCTTCGAGCATTGCAGGAGGAGTTGGCGAGGCCTTGCATGACGCTATCAATGCCTCAACTGCAGCTCGTACCAGATGAGGATCCTGATCGTACGTATACTCGACAAGTTCTATGCGCGCCTGACCGCCCGGAATGTGGCCGAGCGCTTTCGCATACGACTCCTCAAGGAGTTTCCCGGCATCGCAATTCCTGCGCAATGCACGGTACACGGCTTCACCAAACAGCTTTGCAAGAGCCACCGCGGCTTCTTCCTGCTGGCGCTGGGAGAACTTGCCCGTACTATTCTCCATGATGCCGGTCAGCGTTGATCGGACATTATCGTCAAGTTGATGGCGTACAACGTTCATACTGCCGAGTGATGTTATAGCTGTCAGCGAGATATGCTCGTCCGTATCCGTCACCGCCGACAACACTGTCAGCCCAACACTGGCATTGGCTGTATCTCCGCTTGTACCGAGGGCCCGTATCGCATTCACACGCACCCTCCAATCCGTGCCTTCCTCGGCAAGTTTCAGCAGGGCAAGCAAACCAACTCGTTTATCAGTCAGCTTGCCGAGAACCGTGGCAATGTACATTTGCACGTCCGGATCCTGCGTCTGCGCCGCTGCGGCAATGCGACTGGTATATTCACCGAGCATTTCCTTGTCGCCGATACGCATCAATGCATACGCTGCTTTCCAGCGGTCACGTGCATTGAACATATCAAGAAGTCGTAATACGAAGCCGCTCGCAGCGCGGTCCTTTATTCCCCTGTACGCGTAGCGGCCAATGGCAAGCGCAATCTCCCAGTCCAGTGCGGATCCGGTAGGTTCACCCTGTCCCAGAACCATCGCCGTCAGACTTGCAGTGTTCCCGACCTTGCCCAGAGCTTCGGCAACACGACCTGCAATCTCCACCTCAGACTCGAGCTTTAGCTGGGTAAGGAGTCTTGTGGAGATGAGATTGCGGTGGGAACTATCAACAACGAACGTCATCTGTCCCAATGCGAATGCGGCGGCCTTACGTACAGCGGGATTTGTGTCCTCAAGATGGACGAACAACGTGGGAATGTGCGCCGTGTCCTGGATTGAACCGGCAGCCAGCGCTGCACGGGCCCTCACCACAGGGCTGTCACTCCAGAGGAATTCCCACAACGATTTTGCGTCCCGAAGGTCTTGTGCCTTCAGCAACCCCTGCGGGATGGAATTCGGCACGGGTTGCCCCCATACAGGAAGCACGCTTGTGATGAGGAACAGCATCAGCCAGATTTTCTTTAGCACGTTACCCATTTCTTCAATTACTTTCTGTTTGAATTGAATGAACGTCTCACAAGAGACGGGAAAATCAACACACCGTTCGAGGATGCCTTTACCCAATACGACCGTGCCGGGTGAATTGAATCAGAGACGAAATATGACCCATTGTAGCCATAGTACACGGACTGTAGGATTCCGGAAGGAATCTGGACAACACTCCCGGTATCAATGGAATGAGAAACTGAACCAATCATGTTCCACCCCGCGGCGATCGGGATGGTGTCAGATTCAATAACTTTACCTGTGATATCAACAAGTTGCGAGGAACCAAACTTAAGCCAATATCCACGACCTCCATACAGGGAATCTTCAACAACGTACCCCGCAGTTGGAATGAACCGGTATGCATTAGACACTGCATCGGGATACACGCTCGATTGTCGGCTATCGAATACCGCAAGTGGAAGGGAGACCATGTTCCAGCCGGAGTCAACAGGGTATGCGTTTGTGACGAATGCAGCAGTCGTAAAGCGACGGGTTTCACTCCACGCACTGGAGGCAAGAATATTCCTCCCTCGTATCCGCCAGTAGAACACTGTACTGTTCGTCAACGGCCCAGCAACATATGATTCACCGGTTACCGATGAATCATCGACAAGTAGGATGCTCCACAACGAATCCAGGCCAACTTGCACATGAAATGTTGAAGCGCCGCCTGTCGACTCCCACGTTAGAAAGGTGAATGGAGCCAGATTGGTTTCATTGTCTGGAGGAGAAAGAAGGAGAGGAATCTCCGGAAGAATACTCGCCTCATCAGCGCCAATATCAACCCTCGCACCGATGAGTCTCGGTTGGCCATCGATATCCTCCTCTCCGCCTTCCGCAACAAACGCCGGATCGCCGGTTTCAATTGCCGGAGAATTGATCGTTATATGAAGGTCGGGCTGCGGAAGAGTTGCATTAACAAAAAGAGGATTGGAGAATGCGGAATGGATATCCTGGCCCGTTGCCGACGTGTAGGTGGAGAATCCTGTGTATGTAACTCCATCCCAAACAAACTCCGCCGACGTCATTCCTGCTTCGGCAAACCAGAGATTGTGATCGAGAAAGTTTTGATTCGCAGCACCCACTGTCGTTGAAAGGAGAATGTTTTGTGCAGTCCCATAAACAATATTGTTCATCACGACGCACTCTGTCGCATATTCAATCAGGAATTCGCCATCGCCGGTCGAGAGGACATCATTCTTGAACAACGTGTTATTCAGAAACCGGCAATGCCGCACCTGTCCCGTACTTGGATAATTGTACCCGCCAAACGAGATCCCCCGTTTGTCATTGTTGAAGACAAGGTTGTTTCGAACGATGACACTGTCCGTCGTCTCCCCATTATTCTCACACCCGATCTCAATGCCAAGATCGTTTTCATGAACGATATTGTTCTCAACGACGATCTTTCTTCCTCCATCAACATAGATACCTGCAGCATAACCGCCCCCGTAATTGGATCGCGCCTTGTACACACGGTTGTGCTTACATACCCCGTTTCGTGCACGGTCTTTGCTTCCCACCGGACACGTTCCTTCCCCGCCAATGAAATCAATACCGATATTATTGATATCGTGTACAAGATTGTTCGTCACTGCAAAACCATCCACGTTGCCGTTCAGAACAAGTGCCTCGCTTGGCGCCGCGTCACAATCAAAGATTTCGTTGCCGTCGATGACGATATTCGAGATGGCAGATGTGCCGCTGGTTCCATAACAGGTAATCCCCATTGCGTTGGTCCCACGCATCGCATGAATGGTGTTGTTCCGCAATTCGATATGATCAGCATACCCCTCAATCCGTATACCGGACCCATCAGTAACACCGATGTTGTTCCGGATTGTCAACCCGATAATCTTCAGATAGTTCTTATTCTCAATATAAAACATATTCTGTCCCGGACGGCCTGTTCCATCAAGTATGACCGTGTCCCCGGGAACGTTTGTAATGGTTATGAATCCACCAACACCAGAACCCGACACATTCACTATAACCTTTTCATTGTATGTACCCGCTTTGATGAACACGATACTCCCCGCCGTCAATGTATTGCATGCCTTTTGAATTGACCTCCACGGTTGGGCTTCAGTGCCGGGATTCAGATCATCGCCGGTCGTGGCAACGTAGTACGTCGTTTGGGCGTGAGCGAATGCGAGAGCAAGGTACAGCATCATAGCGAACAGGCGGGAGAACAACTTCCACACAACGAAAGGGCTATAGGTTACCATGGAAGATTGACTGATCCGGGGAAAGTTGCTGAAAGGCCGACTGCAATATACGGCTTGAGTGCTGAAGAGGCAATATCTGCGAACGATAGAAAGCTTCAGAAGTGAGACTTAGAAGAATTGCCTTTTTTGGAATACAGCACCAATTTCTTCCTCGACGAGCTTACGGGCCATTTCCTTATCCACCCCCTCCAAATCCACAACTGTCATTGTCACCCGTGGTATCACCGTTACTGCATTTTTCGCAAACGTTATCATTGCACCAAAGTACTTCCCTCCATCAATCTGCATTAATTCTCCGTACTGTTTTGGATCAGCAGAGTTCAAACTGATGGACACAGCATCGATCAGGCCAACGAGCTCGGGGACAATATTTCTCTTGTTGATGAGGTCACCATGGCCGTCGGTATTCAGCCGGGTTCTTCCTCCCCGCCCCTTCACCCATTGCGCTACCTCTTTCAACTCGTTCAACCGGATCGTCGGTTCACCGTAGCCACAGAAGACAACCTCTTCGTATGTTGTCGGATCGCCGATTGCGGAGATAATTTCGCCGGCTGTCGGTTCGACCTCCAATCGCAGATTGTGTCCCTTGATGATTGCTTCTCCCTTACGGTCGCAAAAAATACAATCAGCGTTACATCTGTTGGTCAGATTGATGTACAGGGAATTCTTAAGACGGTAGACAATCTCCGGTGCAGCCGCTTCACCTATCCCGAACAGCCGGTACGCATTATAGTTGGTGGCTCTTGCCACATCTTCACTGGTCAGGTGCTGCAATCCGGCCACCTTGTCGGCAACAAGAGGAATATGCATTGGCTCGTTACGCGTGCCGCGATGAGGGACAGGCGCAAGATACGGGCTGTCTGTTTCCAGAAGAAAATGATCGACCGGAACACGTGTTGCAACTTCAGCCGCGAGACCGGCATTCTTGAACGTCACAACCCCCGGAAAAGAAATGAAAAAACCGAGATTGATTGCCTTCCATGCTGTTGCCACATCGCCGGAGAAACAATGAAACACTCCTCTGGGCGCGGGGAAACGACTGTGGGGGGTCATCTGCCGGTTTCGCCAGGAGGGAAACCGGTCAACCGCATCCTCAACAATTGCCATCGTCTCCTGAATTGAATCCCTTGTGTGTATTACGATGGGGAGATTCCGCCGTGCAGCAATTGCAATCTGCGCCTTGAATACCCGTTCCTGAATTTCCCGCGGAGAGAAATCATAGTAGTAGTCCAACCCTATCTCTCCAATTGCAACCACCTTCGGATGCTTGCTCATTTCTTCTATCTCGAGAAGCGAATCATCACCTGCCTTTTTCGCATCGTGAGGATGAAACCCGACACAGGCATACACGTTTGTGTATTTCTCCGCCAGAGCTATCGCACGCCGACTGTCATCAAGGTCTGTTGCGGGGTTAATGATGTATTCGACGCCTGCATTCAATGCGCGACGAATTACATCATTGTAATCGTCCTTGAATTGCTCCGACGTAATATGTGCGTGTGAATCGATGAACATAACAATGAAACCGGAGAAATGGATTGATGGAGTAGTGGAGTCGGAGTGAGACTAGAACTTCGCTTCGAGCGCCAGGATGAACCGGCGCGGGGGCGCTAGATTACCAATCAACTCCACATAATTCTGCTGCAAAAGATTGTGTACGTTGAAGATCACCGAGAGCGGGATGCCGGCATTAGACAGGTCCGCACCTACGCGGACATCGACAAGATAAATCGCTACTCGCTGGTCCGCATCATTCACAAAACTCCGGAACTCCTCATCGATCCGCTCAACCCGACTCACATAACGAAAGTCCGCTCCGAGTGTGAATATGCCAGCATGGACAAGCCCGGCCGCATGTAGCACATGACGTGGTCGATACTTGAGAATATCCCTGAGGTTCACGTCCCGGGGATACACGTACGTATATCCGAGATCAATGAACACCGCCTTTTCAAAGAAACCGGCGGTGGTGGAAAACTCCATCCCTTGCACACGTGCACGCGTAACATTATTGAACTGCCCCTTCAGTGTTCCACCCACTGAAACAAACCGCGGCTCAATCAAGTCATAAAAATCACTTTGGAACACGGCGAGGTCAACGATCGCAGTCTCACCGATCATCTGACTCAGGCCTACCTCGTAGGAATAACTCCGCTCGGGAATGAGCTCGGGATTCGGAATAATGTCCAACCCGCCTGCCTGGGTCGTCACGAACGCCTCCGCAGCGGATGGTGCCCGAAATCCGCGACCATACGAGGCGCGGATGGCGGATCCGGGAAATGGCGAATAAACAAGTCCAAGCTTGGGGTTGAACTGACTGCTCGCTTCAAGAGAATCGATATCCTGGTAATCAAACCGCCCGCCGATGGTTGCCTTCAATTCATCACTTACCCGGACTTCATCCTGTGCATAGACCCCAAACCCTCCCCCGGATCTGTTACCAAACAAGTCCGCCTCGACATTATCAGTATTCCCTTCAATTCCTAAGGTGAGGATATGGGATGAACCGGGTGACCACGTCCCTTGTAATTCTCCACGAAGAACATCAGAACGTGAGTTGTTCGTCAATGTATCGATCGTATCGTCCCATTTGTTGCGGAACCAGAGGGTCTTTGCTGAGACAATGAAGTCCTGGCTGACTGAATGGTTGTAGTGGGTGCTGAAAAAAAACCTCGTTGCAGAGACTTTATCCCCCTGTTGTGCGTCGGGCGGCACAAGGGCATTCGAGAGATCTTTCCAATAGAGAAAGCTCCCCCGGTGCTGATGAAGGATGTTGAATGTGAATGTAAGCGTATTGAGATTGGAAACATTGTACCGAAGTTTTGCATAGCCATTGTAGCGACGCCGGAAGTCATTCTGGCGATAGCCATCATCTGCAAAGCGTGAACCGTACAGAGCAACGCCAACATTGCCGGTGGTGAATGAATGGGCAAGTGATTGACCATCGAGGAAACGTGTACCACCGCGCCAATCCCACTGACGGTATGACGGCTCACCGTAGAACCCGCCGAATGTCCGGACTCTGGTCACATGTTGAGTGGGGATCGGCTTGGTAAGAACGTTGATCACGCCACCCAGCGCATTCGATCCATACAGAGCGGAGCTTGCACCCTTTACAACTTCTATGCGATCAACTTCGCCGATGGGAATGGATTCAAAATTCAACTCTCCTGTGTCGCCGGTGAGAAAAGGTACTCCATCCACAAGCATCAGAACACGGCTCCCCACTCCCCTGCTATACCCGCTGGAACCTCTGATGTTGACCTGAAACTCAGTAAGATTCACACCGGGAATATACCGCAGCGCATCATCCAGGGTAATGTTGTTTCTGGCTGCCAGACTTGCTGCATCAGCAACGGAGACGCTGACAGGAACCTCCTGGAGGGACTGTTCACGTTTGTTTGCCGTCACCACAACGCCATCGGTCTGTATAGGAAGAGGTAAAAGTATAATCTCCAATTTCGTTGATTCGTCTGGCGTCACCACGATATCCCGGCGTATCTCACGCTGGTATCCGATGAGTGAGAACGAAAGTGTATGGGACCCTGCCGGAATCTCGATGAGTTGGAAAACTCCGTCGGCATTTGTTACCGTACCTCTCTGCGTTCCCTGCACCACGACATTGACACCCGGCAAGGGATTCCCGTCGGTCGATCCCACAACACGGCCCCCCAGAGATCCGGTCTGGGCAAGAATAACCTGTGAAAAACATACAAGGAGGAGAGTGAATTTCATTAGAACGGTGGAGGCGGCAGATGAGAAAAATCCACGTTGATATTCACCTCGAAGGTCGTATCATCGGCGACGATGACGACAGATGAGGGGATTGTCAGGTTGGTATCAAGGTCGTATTGTCCTACTGCGCGCCAATCGGTCATGATATTCGGGCCAAATTGTTGCGCAACCGCAACATACTGGAATGTCCCGGCAGGAACAGCGAGTGAATACTGGATCGAATCTGTACCGGTGGCAACAAGGGCGCCGGCTCCAAGAGCGGGATACACAACCGCACGACCACCAAGGACTTCACTGACAATATCATTCGGCGGAAATACCCGGAAGAGAGCAAGCCGGATGTCCAATACCGTGCCAGCGGAATCCCAATTCGTGAATCGCACAACACCGGAGACAGTCCCGGTCGAAGGAGGAGGGGTCGCCGGCGGAGCAACTCCATCGTCGCAGCCGGTCACGACAAGACATTGCAATACGAACACAGAAATACAACATGCTGCTTTCATGCGTACCTCAGACATTCCCAAGTGAGTTCCTTTGTTATCGTACTATTCCACCGCTTGATATTTCGTCCGTCGGCGAGACAAAGGCCAGTTTTCCGGTTGCATCCGATGCAGCGAGCAGCATCCCTTGCGACTCATGGCCCATCAACTTCGCCGGCTGAAGGTTAAAAACAACAACGACACTCTTGCCGATGAGTTGCTCCGGAGTGTAGTGTTGCGCAATTCCTGCAAGGATCTGGCGCTTCTCCGTTCCGACTTCAACCTGAAGCTTCAGCAGTTTGTCCGACTTCGGCACCTTCTCGCATTCGACTACTCGCGCGACCCGCAGGTCGATCTTCTTGAAGTCATCAATGGTTATCGGTGGTTTGACTTCAGTGGCAGCCACCGGAGCCGGTTGAGCCGGCGGAACATCCGGGGTGCCGAGTGTTTTGAGTTCTGCTTCAATCACATCATCCTCGATTTTGGTGAATAATATTCCGGGCTCACCAAGGCGATGCCCGTCATGCAACATCAGTTCGCCGGAAAAATCCCACGAATGCTTCGCGGCCTCACCTTCGAGACCAAGCATTTTCCAGGTCCGTTCCGATGCCGCCGGAATAATCGGTGACATCATAATTGCAAGCGAGCGGGCAATTTGCAAACTGAGATTGATCGTCGTGCTGCAACTCAGGGGTTCGGTCTTCGCAGTCTTCCACGGCTCGCTGTCATTAAAGTACTTGTTCGCCGCCCGGGCGAGGTTCATGATCTCCAGCACTCCTTCACGGAACCGGTAGTGTTCGAAGTGATCTCCAGCGATGCCCGGAGTTTTTTTCATCACCTCGATTACCCCTTTGTCGCGGTCACCAAGCTCACCACGGGGAGGTACAATACTTCCGAACGTCCGCGCCGCAAAAGTGAGAGTCCGATTGACAAAGTTGCCAAGAATGTCGGCCAATTCGTTGTTATTTTTTGCCTGGAAATCACGCCAATAAAAATCGGCATCGCGATATTCAGGCAACGTCACCGCAAGATAATACCGCACGGGATCGGATGGAAATTTTGCCAGTATATCCTGAACGTCAATTCCCCAATTTCGGCTCTTGGAGAATTTCTGCCCTTCAAAGTTCAGGAATTCATTGGCGGGCACATTGGAGGGGAGTATGTATTTTGGGGAATGGGCATCATTCCATGCCATGAGCATGGCCGGAAATACGATACAATGGAAGACGACGTTGTCTTTCCCGATGAATGCAACGTACTTGGTGCTTTCGTCCAGCCAATACCGTTTCCATTCATCAGGTTTCCCTTCACGCCGGGCCCATTCCTTGGTCCCGGAAATATATCCAAGGACAGCATCGAACCAGACATAGATCACCTTGTGCTCATACCCCGGTAACGGCACGCGCACACCCCAATCCAGATCACGCGTATATGCTCTATCCTGCAGTCCTTCTGTAAACCAGCTTTTGCAGTAGCTCAGAACATTTTCCTTCCAACCGTCTATCCGGTTACTCTGCTTGACATACTCTTCCAGACGGGTCTGGTAGTCGCCGAGAGGAAAATACAAGTGTGTCGTCTCCCGCACGACCGGAGTTTCGCCGCTAATCTTGCTACGGGGATGGATGAGATCCATCGGGTTGAGAAATGAACCGCATCGTTCGCATTGATCGCCACGGGCGTCGGGGTTCTGACATACCGGACATGTCCCCTCAACGTACCGATCCGGTAAGAACATTTCTGCCTTGGCGTCATAGTATTGCTTTTCAACTCTCTGTTTGAGAATGCCGCGATGATAGTAGTCCAGCATGAACTCCAACGCAGTCTCGTGATGCAATGGAATCGACGTCCGGGAATAGTTATCAAAACTCATCTCGAATTTGTCAAATGCTGCTTTGTTTGCGGTATCGTATCGATCCACCACTGCCTGGGGAGTGATCCCCTCCTTATCGGCAGTCAGGGTAATGGGTACGCCATGCTCATCAGAACCACAGATGAACAACACGTTCCTTCCTTTCAGCCGTTGATAGCGGACGTATATATCAGCAGGCAGGTAGGCACCGGACAGGTGGCCAAGGTGAATATGGCCATTCGCATAGGGCAGTGCTGCTGTAACAAGTATTCGTTGTGGATCCATTGTGACGAGTTACCTTGTGTCCAAACCTGGCTCGGCGATACTGCGCCGCATTTCGACTGCGAGCTGCAGGAATACGAGCTTAATGTACACATTTCTGTCAATAAGGGAAATCGCCCGCTCGATCCCCGCGATAACCCGCACAAGGTCGGCATTGTGGAATTTCGTGATGAACCGTTGGAGATCATCGTTCTGATCGACGTTGATGACAGTGCCTCCATGGCGCATGGAAAAAGCGTCACGGAACCAGAGAAGAAGCAGATTAAGGAATCGCCGCACCGGATCGCGATCCCGCGATGATGAGAGATCATCGATTCGATTGGCAAGGGTAACGGTGTTCCCCGCAAGTGATTCCTTGACGAACATGAGCACATCCTGACGCTCACGCGCCAGGTCCTCCTGCTGGAGCTCCAGGGCACGGGAGTAGCTGCCATTGGCAAGTCGCGCAACCAGGAGAGATTCCTCCGGTTCAACACCATTCCGTTGCACGAGAGCTTCTGCGATTTCATATTCCGTCAATGAGTCAAAGCGTACGTCCTGGCACCGTGAAACAATTGTAGGAAGCAGTGCGTCGCGATGCGACGTTGTGAGAATCAACATCGTGTGGCCTGCAGGTTCTTCCAGCGTTTTCAGAATCGTATTCGAAGCTGCTTCTCCCATTTCATCCGCACGAGAGATGATAAATACACGCGTTCGTCCATTGGAGGTGCTCATTGACGATGCTCGTCGGACTTCACGAATGCTGTTGATCTTGATGATTGTGGCTCGCGGGACATCAACGATGTGATAGGGATTGCCCGCCTTCAGCCGGAATTGTTCCTGAATACTTTGTATTTCATCTTGTGTCAATCTTGCCAGTGGGGCATCCTCAGCAGTTTCATTCTTTCCGACAGGTAACGCCGTTACCAGATGCACGTCCGGATGTTGCAACGTGTTCATTCGCCTGCACGATGAACACTCGTCGCATGCCTGCTCGCCACCCCTCTCGCAGTGCAGTACCCGCGCAAGCTCGAGTGCCATGGCGTCTTTACCAACGCCTTCGTTTCCATGAAACAGGAACGCATGAGGCATGCGGTTACGTTTGATGGCATTCAGGAGGAGGCCCTTCACACGTTGTTGCCCGATGACACGAGGCCACACCACAGGTGGTTTTCCATTAGAAGGCATGGCCGATCCCGAAGTGGAGAATCCCTTTTCCAAGAGTCTCATCAACGAACTTCCGCTGAAAGATCCACTTCTTCAATCCCGGGTCGGGTCGGGGATCGTACATGCGGACCCCCCAATCAATCCTGAACGGTCCGAAGAAGGTGTCATACCTGAGGCCGATGCCGGTGGCAACGGCAATATCCTGCCACTGGAGATCGCTGATTTCACCCCATACATTCCCGGCATCAACAAATGCCACCAACCAGATTTTGTCGAAGAGGCCATCACGGAGTTGCTGCAACACATTGACCCTCAGTTCGAGACTCCCCTCAAGCGCAAGATTACCCCCCAACTCTGCATCCGGATCACCGGTTGCCGTGAGTCTGCGCGATTCCCAGCCCCGAACACTCCCTCCCCCACCCGCAAAGAATCGATGTGTTTGTGGAATCACGCGATCCGGGTCTGACCGGCTTTCTCCATATTTTTCCTCGAAGCCGCCCTTGAGCTTGAGACCAAGGATCGAAAACCTGTCGCCGTACACGTCGTTGAACCACCTTCCCTGCAGAACAAAACGGTAGAATTGTGTAAATGGAAGGTCCGGTTGCGCATTCTTCAACGCGAGCGGCAACAACCCTGATTCTTCAATCGTGGCGCTGTGGATGAACCCGGACGAGGGTGAGAAGAGATCGTTGGCCTTGTTTCTCTGCAAGGTAAATGAAAAGATGGAATTAAACTGTGCCTGCCGGGACTGTGAATTAAGATCGGCGAGTTCTTCCGGAGTTGCATTGGTCAACAGATCATCATTAACCTTCAACTCCACTCGTTGCAGTGTCCAGTCGAAAAACCCGAATGTGAACTCGGCGAACCTGTCCACAATCCCGAACTTGTTCTGAATAATGAACTGCTTGTATGGACGTTGCTTGTCCAGAATAAGCGAGAACGTCCAACTCCCTTTGATCTTGTTGGAGAAAATATATGGCTGGAGCAATTCAAATGTCAAATCGACATTGGAAATAGCATCCGTTCGAAGACTGAAATAATCGGGGAACTTGCCGATAGTTTGCGTCCGGAACCGAAGGCGGGTTGAAAATGTACGGGCTCCACCAAGAAAATTCCTGCTTTTGTAACCGATACCGGTACCAATGTTGAAGTTACCATTCTCGTCGCTCAGAATGAGTTCCGGGGCCAGTTCATGTTTGTCGGCCGGACGAACTGTAATGCGTGACGGAACGACTCCAAGAGTATCGTCGTTTGGAGGGATGCTCACTTGAATACGTGCGAGGTCAAAGACTCCGACCCGGTTCAGATTCCGTTCGCTGTTGAGGATGTCGGATTGATTGTACACAGCGCCATCCTCAAAGTCCAGCTGGTTGAGGACTATGCCATCGGTAATATCATCACGTGACTCGTCGCCTTCACGAAGAATGGTAATCGGACCGAACCGAAACCGACGACCAATATCAAACCGAAGCTGTACGATGAAATTCCTTGTACTGGCCATACGAAGAGCATACGAACTATCAGCAAGAAACTGTGCGTTGGGATACCCTGCATTTTTGAGAATGGTAAGCACATGATCCACTTCAGACTTCAGGAGTTGTTGGTTGTAAGGGTCTCCTTGTCCGATGTTTCTCCCTTCTTGCATGTCTTCAAAGACAAACTCGGGAACGTTGACAATTCCAACGTACGTGAGTGTATCAATCACGGATTGATAGCCCTCTGCGATCTTCACCTTGATATCAATGGTATTCTCTTCTGTATCGATTTCCAACACTGAGTCGACCTGTACTTCGTAAAACCCATGGTCATTGTAGGCAGCGCGAAGTCGTGCGAGGTCATCGCTGAAGGTCAGCGGGTCATAGAATTCGTCCTTGCGGCCCAGGGCCTCGGAAATGTTACTATGAAGAAACTTACTGATAAAGCCAGGCGTTTCACGCGTGAGAAACAGGGCTTTGATCTGACTGGTGCTCAGGGCATCATTTCCATCGAAGTCCAACGATGTAATCTCCATCTTCCCGGACTGCGCAGGGAGGGACTGCACAAAGAATACGAATCCACCCATCAGCGCAAGGATGTGGACAGGAAACCGAAACGAACCAAAAAAGGACCGGGGCGTTCTCAAAGACACTGTCGGGCTCAGACTCCACATAGTGCTGTTAATAAAAAAACCCAGCGAATGCCGGGCTGGGTTGGTATTGTACCACATTTGCTGAAGAGAATCAACGGAAGACGGGGTCAGTATTCTCCCTCGTCTTCAAAGAAAAAGTCCTCGTCAGTGGGATAATCAGGCCAGATTTCTTCCATGCTTTCATACGGCTCTTCGCTATCCTCAAGTTCCTGTAAATTCTCGACTACTTCCACCGGCGCCCCGGTTCGGATTGCATAATCTATCAACTCATCCTTGGTTGCCGGCCAGGGTGCGTCATCAAGATATGACGCGAGTTCCATCGTCCAGATCAAACTTCAGACTTCCTTTCAAATAGAATCGGTGGTACATCAAAACAACCGGATAAGAGTCTACTGTGCGGTACTCGCCAAGAGAGTCCTATATCGGGCCGCATCAATATCATCAAAAAAGTAGTCGACGGGGTTCTGTTTCCTGCCATTCAACCGTATTTCATAGTGAAGATGCGGACCACTTACAAGTCCTGAACGCCCGCTCTTACCCAGGAGTTCCCCCCTGTGCACACGCTGGCCGGGGCGGACAAGAACCTTTGACAAATGAGCATACAGCGAAGAGTAGCCATACCCGTGTGAGATATCCACAACTGTACCATAACCTCCCTGGGTCCGGCCCGCAAAGCGAACCACACCATCACCGGTTGCGTAAATATTCGTCCCTACGTCATTGATGATGTCGATCCCCTCATGCATGCGATACACGCGAAGAACGGGATGAACTCTCATGCCAAAGCCGTTAATTGAATAGTACCCTTCCATGGGTTTGATTGCAGGCAAGTGCGTAAACCTGGCCTTGTTGTATTCATAGCGCTTGTATATCTCTTCATAACTTTCTTGTTGCAAGCGCACTTCACGGCTAAGTTGGTCAATACGATTACCGACCTGAGAAAGCAGACTCGATGCTTCCCCGCTCAAGAAACCAAACTCGTTCAACGGAGCGCTTCCGCCGGCAGAGGCCTTTCGTGTGTCTTCATCAATACGGGTAAGGTCGACCAGCAAGCGCAGCTCGTTTCCCCGCTCGGCTATTGACTCCAAGCCATCCTGAACATTTTCCATTTTCCTCGAGATATTGCCGAGTTCTTCCTTGAGAATTCGATTTTCTGCACTCAGCATTGCCATTTGATCATGGCCAAAACCCAAGGGATCCCCCATCACTTCATTGCCCAGCAATAATCCGGCAACCAACACGACACCAAAAGCCAAGAATAGACCCAGGAGCTTGAGTTTGAAGAGTTTGACCTCTCTATAATCAAGCCGGGAGCTCGAGACCATGAAAAATTTCATCCCTTTGAACATGGGCTACCCTCTGGCTGGTGTTTGTGATGCTGCAATTCAAAACTCAATAGCGTACCCCTCATTTTTAGCAAAAGTCAGGCCGCTTTCAAAAAATGCCTCGGAATGATACTTAATATTCAAAAAGATGTCAAGGGAAAAATTTCTACGAATTCACTTTTACAGCTGAAATCAATGAGCGGTCAATTCTACTCGAAATCATGCTCAAAGTAGTTGATTACCCTGTTTCCCTTTCTCTTTTCACCAATTACTCCCTCAAGTCGCTTTGCAAAATCTTTCGCAGCATCATAGCCATAGTGCTTTAAGAGGTAATTTAGTGCAATAACCTCTGTAATCACTGTGACATTCTTGCCTGGAAAAATCGGCAGTTTGACATGTGGAATTTCCACTTCGAGAATCAGCGTCATTTGGTCGTCCAGACCGGTGCGAGTATAATCTTGATCCGCTTTCCAATCCTCCAACTCTACGACAATTTCAACCCGTTTCTGAAAACGGATGGCACGGATACCGAACATGCTTCGCACATCCAAGAGCCCAAGTCCACGGATTTCCATGAAGTGCTTCACGAGGTCCGTACCGGCCCCGATAAGGATTCCCTCACCTTTGCGCGTGACCATGACAACGTCATCCGCCACCAGACGATGTCCACGTTCGATCAGATCAAGGGCAATTTCACTTTTGCCAATTCCCGACCTTCCCATCAGAAGAACACCTATACCGTACACATCCACAAACGATCCGTGCAAAACGATTTGCGACGCAAATTGATCATCAAGAAAGTCGGCCAGAAAATACGAGAGCTTTGTTGTCTCGAACGGTGTACCGAATACCGGAATGCCTTTCGCAGTTACCGCGTCGAGAAGCTCACTATCGATGGTATTGTTGTTCGTCAGAATAATGCACGGCATATGAAACTGGAGCAACATGGTGAATGCTGCCATCCGCTGTGCCTGCGTAAGCGAGTTGAGGTACTTGATTTCCGTATTTCCCATCAGCTGCACCCGGTCATACGTAAACAGCTCGACGTAGCCAGCGAGCGCGAGACCGGGGCGATTCAAATTCTTGTCACGTACCTGGTTGTCGAACCCGATCTCTCCGTTCATGGTATGGAGCTTGAATCGATCCTTGGTTGTTTCATACAGGAAACCAACGGAGATCTCCTTCTTACGCGTTTCTTTCTTGGGATCTATCTTCATTGTCGGTCCCGCTTCTCTAGTCTTTTTCATTCAATTGACGGACTTTTGTTTTGTTCTTTGCATGCAGCTTCGACTTGTATTTCGAAAGTTGGACCTCGAGCTTCTCCACAGCGGCATCAATCGACTTGATGTATTCTCCTGACTTTGTCTTTGCCGTAAGTACCGTCCCGTACACATGGAGATTGATCTCGGCGGTTTTTACGCTGTTGGTGGTCCGTTCGTAGCTCAGAATGATATCCGCTCTGATAATGCCGTCAAAGAACTTTCCGAGTTTCTTTACAGCATCCTCTGCATGTTCCTTGAGTTCAGGGCGCGCCCGAAACCTTCGCGCCGTAAAGTGAATATCCATTACCTGCTCCTTCGTTGTATTGGTGATTCAGGACGCCTTGGGGTGCGCCTGATTGTAGATTTTCTTCAGTCGATTGACGCTTACATGTGTATATACCTGGGTCGTCGACAGACTCTCGTGGCCGAGCAATTCCTTCACTGCGCGCAAATCGGCGCCACGATCAAGCAAGTGAGTTGCGAATGAATGCCGCAACACATGCGGACTCCGTTTTTGGATTTCTGAAATACGGCCGATATACTTCTTCACCAGAGAATGGACTGCCCGCGGATACACTCTTCGACCTGTCACGGTGATGAATACGGCTCGTGGGTCATGGAGTTTCCCCGGCGCACGAACAATTCCCTCCCGATGTGCCAGATAGTGCGTGAGGGATTCCCATGCCCGCTGCCCGAATGGAACGATTCTCTCTTTCGACCCCTTGCCCGTTACCTTGATAAGCTTTGCACCCATTTCCATATCACTCAAATCAAGCTGGGTCAATTCACTGAGACGAATTCCTGTGCTGTAGAAGAGCTCGAGGATCGCAGCGTCCCGAGCTCCTTCCGGAGTTGAGCGATCGGGTTGTTCCATGAGCAATCGAGCACCATCTTCATCGAGATACTGGGGCAGTGTACGATCAATTTTTGGTGAGACTACATTGGAAGCAGGATTTGAGATGATAACGCCAGTCTTATGCAGGAATTTAAAAAAGGATTTCAGGCAGGCCAGGGCGCGGGCGACACTTCTTCTCGCGTGGTGGTCGTCCAGCAAGGTACCCAGAAACCGCCGGATCGTCGATCGGTCAATTGATTTCCACGTGAGGTCATGACCATACTGTTGCTGCAGGAAGAGCGCAAAGAGTTTCAGATCGTTGGCATAGGCCGTAATGGTATGACCAGAGTAGTTGCGCTCCCGTTCGAGGTAACGGAGGTATGATTCCACAGCCGGCTTTAACACCGTATTACTCCGCAGCTTGCTGGGCTTCTTCTTTGGCAACTTCGGCTTTGCACGTTGGACAGGAGAGAAACTCACCCCGGGTTTGGGTGAACTTAACCACCATATACGCGTTCCCGCAGGTATCGCATGCCTGCCCTACCGGCTTATCCCACGAAGCGAAATCACAATCCGGGTAGCGGGAACATCCATAAAAAATCCGTTTTCGTTTGGTCTTTCGCTCAATAACATAACCGTCTTTACATTTTGGACACTGAACGCCAATAGAAAGAGGCTTGGTGTTCTTACAGGTCGGGTAATTTGCACATCCCATGAACGCGCCGAACTTTCCACCCTTGACGACCATGTCACCATTGCACAATTCGCATTTCATACCTGTCATGTGCTTGGTTTGTTCCTGCTCACCGGGGAGGGGCTTCGTGTTCTTGCACGACGGGTATCCGCTGCACGCCATAAATCTCCCGTTGCGACCCCACTTGATGATCATCGGCTTGCTGCACAGATCGCACACTTCATCCGTTTTTTCCTGCAACGATTTTTTTATCGAGGCGCTGTCTTTATCCACGCCCTCCACATCACGGATGAATGGCCGGTAAAAGTCCTCCATTACCTGGGCATACGTTTGCTTGCCGGAGGCAATCGTATCCAGTTCCTCTTCCATCAGGGCAGTGAACGAAACATCAAACAGGGTCGGAAAACTCTTGACCAGAATCTTATTTACCGCAACGCCAAGCTCCGTGGGATACAGCCGGCGTTCACGTTGCTCAACATACTTCCGCGCCTGGATTGTGTCCACAATAAGAGCGTACGTGCTGGGGCGACCAATGCCGAGAGATTCGAGCTCCTTGACGAGACTGCTTTCCGAATAGCGTGCAGGCGGTTTGGTGAAATGCTGGTTCGGAATAACATTGATGAGATCAGACGGATCCCCTTGCTTGAGATTGGTGGGTAGTTTGGAGGCCGGATCCTCGTCATTCTCCTTCTCCGCCTCCTCGACAACGTCATCATACACCTGCAGGAACCCGCGGAACCGCGGTATCGTATCGGTTGCCCGAAACGTGTAGTCGCCTCCCTTGAGATCGACTGTGGTCTGGTCGAATACTGCAGCGCTCATCTGACATGCAACGAACCGGTTCCAAATCAACTCATACAGTTCATACATTTCCTTATCAAGGTACTTCTTCACCACTTTGGGAGAATACTTTGTTGATGTTGGACGAATTGCTTCGTGAGCATCCTGCGAACTCTTGCCTTTCTTGAACTGGCGCGCTTCCGGCGGGAGATATTCCTTGCCGTAATTGCTGAAGATGTACTCCCGGACATCGCGAACGGCATCATCACTGAGGCGTGTGGAATCGGTTCGCATGTAGGTAATCAACCCGACCAGCCCCTCCTCACCCAACTCAATACCCTCGTACAACCTTTGGGCAAGCATCATTGTCCGCTTTGCATGAAACCGCAGTCGACGGGCGGCTTCCTGTTGCAGAGTACTCGTGATAAACGGAGGGCCCGGATTGCGCTTCACCGGCTTGGTTTGCAACTCCGCTATGGAATAGACCTGCTTCCGGATGTCATTGACATATCCTTCGGCAGTAGTCGCATCGGCAATCTTCGGGTCGTTCCCATCAATCTTAAACAGCTTTGCAAGAAAGGGATCGCCGCCTCGTACTTGAAACTCGCCGATGACCGACCAGTATTCCTCCGGCAGGAAGGCGTTGATCGATTCCTCACGCTCACATATTAATCGCACGGCAACTGATTGCACGCGACCCGCGGAAAGACCGTAGAACACTGTTTTCCACAGAAACGGGGAGACCTTGTACCCGACGAGGCGATCCATGGCACGGCGTGCCTGTTGGGAATCAACAAGACTATCATCAATCTTTTTCGGCTGCTGCATGGCTTCGGTAATCCCGCGTTCAGTAATCTCATGAAACAGAACGCGGTAAATATTCCGGTTGCGCGGTTCAATCTCACGCGCAATATGCCATGCAATTGCTTCGCCTTCCCGGTCAGGATCTGTCGCCAGATACACGGAGTCCGCCCGTTCGGCATGGGCTCGCAGGCGATCCAGTACCTCATCCTTGCCTTTGATCGTCTCATACTCCGGCGTAAAACCGTTTTCCACATCAATGCCGAGTTTGCTCTTGGGGAGATTCTTGACGTGACCTACAGATGCCTCGACGGTAAAGTTCTTGCCGAGGTACTTGTTGATGGTCTTTGCCTTCGCAGGCGACTCCACGATGATCAGGGATTTCCCGACAGTGGATGCGGGATCAACCCCACGCCGGCGTTTGGGCTTGGTGGGCACCGGTGCTGCATCAGCCGGTTGTTCTGCCTTCTTCTTGCGTGGCGCCATTAGTTGATGGTGTCTCCGCTATTCAGCAGCAATCTGTCACTTCCTTTGGAGAAGACGACTGACGCAACGATCGAGTGAAGTTCAGGAACTGATAATTTTTCGTAGCCGGTCAACATCACGCGCTCAATCACCGTTTCCATATCCCTCTCATCCAGCAATCCGAGCTCGCGCAATTGGATAAGGTATCCCTGACTTTCGGTTGACAGTGCATACTTTTCCGCTTCATGCAATACCCGCTGCGAACCCCGCTGCATTCCTGAAGGGCGCCGGTTGATATCACTCACTTGAAAATTCTCATACAACCAGCTGAACGCGGCACTGATTTCAGATTGCGTATACCCCTTGCTTCGCAGATCGGCTATATCAATGTCATTGATCCGCTTGTTGTCCTGGATCTCCATCATAATGAACATCAGGAGTTCAACGACTTTCTCTTTCATACACTCTTCCCTTGTGAATTACGAAACCAGCGGCGCAGATAGGTTTCCTCTTGTCTCCTCATTACTTTTTTCTGTTGAGCCGTCGTATCATCATAACCGGCAAGATGAAGCACCCCGTGGATGATCAATCGGGCGATTTCATTGGCATACCGGACTTTGTATTCACGGGCCTGACTCCGGGCTCTGTCCAGATTGACATAAATCTCACCCTCAAGGTATTTTCCGGATTCCAGTGTAAAGCTCAACACATCTGTAACATAATCATGGTGTAAGAAGGTTCTGTTCAGAATCCTGGACTTTCGTGAACCAATGAACACTATCGATATTCTCGCGTCACGAATTTTCTCGCCCTGAAGTACTCCCCGTACGTACTTTGTTGTTTTCGCACCGGGAACCCTTCCCCGTGGATGCGCGTACACAACCTGCACCTCTATCATCGTTTGCGAGCGGCCTTCACCGGCTTGCGTGTCTTTTTCGCCAGTGGCTCTTTAAGGATGCCATCCGTCAAGGAAAGGGCAATACCCGACAACATTACTTCCGGACCGAGCTGCGTCAAATCTCCTGAAAGCAGAGATCGGTCAACATTTGCATAGAGTGAGCAGCCGCCCTCTTTCTCTATGATAAGGCCGGAGAGCTTTCCGTGTTCCTCACCGACAAACGTGACTTCACCAAGCATTTCGCTCCCAACATAGCCGGAACAATGGTGCAGTTGTAAATGCGCGCTCTCGGTGTAGACCGACACGAGGTTGCCTTTCCCTGCACCAATGGAAATCCCCGAATAAATCTCGAGAACAAGGTGACGCGCACGCTCTTTTCCCGCAAGCTCAAACCGATAGTGCGAGCCCTCTTTCGTAGCGGCGATATCCAACACCTTACCGATCTTACGAATATCTGCTGGCGTGAATGCAAACGACATTTCGGCCTCAATCACAAAGGTGCAAGGGTAAACAAAACCCCGGTCGCTGACCCGCTTGCGAGCAGGCACCATTCGACCGGGGCTTTACACATTCAATCGGTTTGATCATCACCAACAATCTCTGGTGTGATATCTTCTCCCCTATTCCGGGGGTTGTTTCAACTTTTCGGTACCAAACCGGGTATTCCGTCATACGTGCGGCAATATAGGCACGATGAGCGTTATTGTCAAGCATTGCGAAACCGGTGTTCGACCTTATCACCAGTCGAGTTCCATCCCCTCGGCAGCAGCAATACACTCAAAATGGTATCCTTGACGATGGATTTCTTGTCGACACTTCTTGACAATCTCATCTATCTGGGCATCACTGTGAGTCTGGTTATGATGAAACAACAGCAGACGTTGCACCTCCGCTTGAGCGGCGACTTCAAGCGCAAAGAGGTAGGGAGAGTGTCCCCAACCTACATGATGAGCATACTCCTCCGGCGTGTATGTTGCATCATGTATCAGTACCTCAGCACCCTGCGCGAAATCAAATATCCGCTGATTGGGGTTCCCCTTCCCTTTGCTGAATCTCTCCACAATTGCGCGATCAATGGTCTTGAGAGACCGTGCCCGCTCCCGGTCGAATGGCTCATTATCACTGATGTAGACCAGTGAACGTCCGCCGGCCTCAAGCCGATAGCCAAGAGCGAACGATGGGTGATACACATAGCAGGAGGTTAGTGTGGCTCCGAAGACGGGAAGAGTCTCTTCCTTCATTGAACGAAAGGTGATCTTCGCCTTGAGTTGGTTCAAGCGAATCGGGAAATACACTCTGTCCATCTGGTCGGCAATCATCTTGCGCAGAGGTACTGTACGCGACCGCGGACCGATGACGATGAGCTCGTTTCCAGGAATGAACGCCGGTTTGAAAAACGGGAACCCTTGAATGTGGTCCCAGTGAGGGTGGCTGATGGCAAGATAGGCCTTTACAGATTCTCCGCGTGCGACAAGCGCATCACCAAGACTGCGGATGCCCGTCCCGGCATCAAAAATAACAAGACTGTCGTCATCAAGACGGACTTCCACACACGGGGTGTTTCCGCCATACCGGATTGTCTCCTTTCCCGGCGTTGGAATCGAACCGCGTGTCCCCCAGAATTTAAGTCTCATGGCATTCCGTTACCGATAGCGCCGGGCATACGTCACATAGTTGCCTGCTGAACGCATCAACTCGGATTGTTCTTCGTCGGATAACTTCCGGATAACACGTGCCGGTACGCCTGCAACAAGGGAGCCTTCGGGTATTACCGCATGCTGGAGAACCACTGCACCGGCAGCGACAAGTGAATGCGCACCGACTGTTGCATTATCAAGCACTATGGCTCCCATCCCTATCAGGCATCCGTCATGTACTGTGCAGCCGTGAACCAGGGCGCGATGCCCGACTGTAACATCGGAACCTATTTGCACAGGATAGTCGTGCGTCACATGTAACACCGACGCATCCTGGATGTTTGTTCGCTCGCCGATCTTGATACCGTTGATATCCCCGCGCAAGACACAATTAAACCAGATACTTGAGTCGGCTTGCACCTGAACATTGCCGATGATATGAGCCCCTGCGGCAACAAACACCGACGGGTGAAGTTCAGGAGTGTGCCCTTCAAACGCCATCATGCCCATCAGAACCTACTCCTCTCCTCGCGGAGGTGTCCAACCTGCCCTCTTCCATTCCATCAACTCAAGTGTCACACTGCCGATAATGACTTTCATTTTGGCAAGTACCGGCACACGGGCGTCGTCGTTGCTGAACCAACCCTCAAAGTCACCAGTTAACCCGAACAACCCTACAAACTCCGCCTTTCCATTGAACTCAATAACGTCAATCGGGTACTCCACGGCATCGATTTCCACCGCTGTACGTTTACCATAAAAGTCTATGTACGTATTGACAAACTCCTCTTTGACGAGTGTGGGAATATTCAATTTTTTCCCCGAACGTACCTGCTCGCGGGAATAGAAGAAGATGGAAAGTCCGTCGTGCAGCCTTTTCTGCAACGACACAGTATCCCGCTTCTCCACCATTGTATCCCGCCGCCCAGTCTCCATGATTACGGAGTTGTTGGAATAATCAAATGTATAACGCGAGAACTGCCACACGTTGTCTTCCTTGGACTTTCCAACAAACTTATGGGGGTAGACAGCCGAATCCATCCAGCTTTCGTACACTGCGTGGAGGTCAACGAATGGAACACCGGCGTACGAATCAATCAGGGCCTTGGCATGCCGCACTTCCGTGCCGTTGCGCTCGCTCTTGGCAAGTGTTCGAAATCGCACCTGGCCGAGATCGAACGGACCGTAGCGGACATTATAGACCAATTCTTCGCCCTCGAGAAGCACTGGTGAAGTCGACGGGTCGGGATGCGCAATAGCAGGGGCAGCGGCGGGAAGAGATTCAACCAACAGGAGCACTGTGCATAGTTTCATGCACAGTGAAGTATAGAAGAACTTTCTCCGGTTTTTAATGTGTAGGTACCTCTTGATGTCGCGGGGTTACTTCAAACTTGTCAAATTCCTGGCGATCTTTTCCGCCTCGGGAAACAACGTCATTGCCTTGGTGAACTGTGTATCCTCCGCGAGCATGGTCCGTGAGGATCCTTCATTACCGAAGAGACTGCGGGCAATGAAGGCCTTCGTGAATGCCTTCACATAGCGGAGATCCTTTTCGTATTGGTCCTGCTTGAACTCCACGTTCTTTGATTTCGCAACCGCAAGGAGTTCTTCAAGGATCTCGTCTGTTACTTTGAACTCATTCACGAACGCGTGACTGTCCTTCTGATACTTCTGTCGTAGTGCAGCACCATTTCGATCAATATACTTGTTCGCATACTCAAGAAATACCAGCTTGCTTCGCAACTGGACAGCGTATTCACTTAATCGGTCAGACTTTACAATGTAGTCCGGAGTGATGCCGCCTCCACCGTACACGGGACGTCCACCCGAAGTCTTGAACATCGGACGTGTCGAATCTTTTTCGGCCTGATGCTCGAGATTCACACCTTCCTCTTCTTCACGTTCGTATGCTTCGCGCTGGTACTGCATCTTGTCGGCACCGTATGGACGTTGAATCAATCGTCCGCTCGGAGTGTAGTACCGGGCGGTGGTGAGACGAAATGCCGACCCATCCTTCAAATCAAACTGACGCTGGACCAGACCTTTGCCAAAGCTGGTTTCACCAACAATAAGGCCCCGGTCCCAATCCTGCACGGCACCGGCAACGATTTCACTTGCCGAAGCAGACCCATTATTGACCAGAATAACAAGAGAAACATCGGCAAACTTTGCGCTGCCAGACGAAATATACTCTTCTTCAAATTCGGGTCGGCGGCCTTTTGTATAGACAATTTTCTTTCCCTTGGGCATCAATTCGTCAGAGATTTTGAACGCTTGCTCAAGGTATCCCCCGGCGTTGCCCCGAAGGTCAAAGACAAGGCGTTTCATCCCCTTTTGTTTCAAATCAGACACGGCCTGAACAAATTCCGAGTGGGTGGTCGCTGCAAACCGGGTTACGCTCACGTATCCCACTTCATCATCCACCATAAACGAAGCATCTACTGTGTACAGTGGAATTTTGTCTCTTGTGATGTCAAACTCCAACAGGTCCTTGATGCCGGCGCGAAGGATAGAAACCCTGACTTTCGTTCCTTTGGGTCCCCTCAACTTCTGACGCACACCGGCTTCGGTAATCCCCACTGAGGTGGAATCATCAATTTTCATGATCTTGTCACCCGCCTGAATGCCAAGCGCCTCACTCGGGCCACCCACAATAGGTGCGACAACCAGCAGCGTATCATTCAATACCTGGAATTCAATCCCAATTCCCTCAAAGCTCCCTTGAAATTCCTCATTCACCCGTTGCAATTGAGAGGCGGGAATATAGATAGAGTGCGGATCGAGATCGGTGAGGATCCCGTTTATGGCCGACTCGGTGAGTTTTTGGGTGTCCACGTCTTCAACATAGTACTTCTCGGTCAGGCTCAACACATCTTTGAACTTATTGAGCTGTTCATAGATGTTGTCACTGGAAATAACATTATTGAGCAACGACCCCGTCGCTACACTCAACACCACTAGAATCACCACCGTCCTCAACGAAAATCGCTTTGCCATAAATGCCTTTATCCTTCAATAAGATTCATTGCACCGTGACTATCTATAACTAGTTAACGTTCACCACGAGCAAAGAGTTTGGTCGAAAAAAAAGAATCTTGAAATGAGTATATCCAAAATTCAGTTGAGAGTCAAACACAGGCCATGTTGGCAGGAATGCCTGCCTCACTGGCTCACCTTACCGGCTTCCATTCATCAAGAATCGAGCGCCGAAGGAAAAATACGGCCAGGAAATTGAGGAACCATGACGCGCTCACGTAAAGATAGCCGTATTTCCGATACCGCCGCGGCGATTCATAGACGCGAATATCCTTCAGAAACTTGATCCTGCCAACTTCCTTCAGGCGACGGAACATGTCATAATCCTCACCAGCGGCAATTGCGGACGCATAACCATGAACCTGTTTGAACACGTCTTTTCGTATTACGTGACACTCGCCGCGTCCCATTCCCATCCCGATGACGTTCATCATTGCAAACAACCAGTTATAGAAACCATGAAACATCCGGTCAGACATTCTCTCTTCCTCAGGATAAACGCCGACGCTGCATGTGAGCGCGGCAACCGGGCCGGCATTCAACTCTTCAGTCATGCGGGAGAAGAAATGGTCTGGATCCCTGATCAGCGTATCGGCATTCAGGAACATCAATACATCGCCTGTGGCGTTCTCCGCTCCGGCATTCCGGCCGAGTGAGATGGTCTGCTTGACACCCCCGGTATTCTCGATGACTATGCACTCATGACGCCGTGCAATTTCGAGTGTGCGGTCGGTGCTTCCGCCATCACTGACGACCACCTCAAGTTGATGACGATTGCGCAGTCCGGGGGTGAACTGTGCGAGCATGCCGTCCAACAGTTTTTCTTCGTTCAGCGTGGGAATGATAACACTGATCATGCGGCGGGAGTCTCGAACAGAACCAATGAAAGAACCCTATAGTTGTGAAATTGCCTGAGTGAGTACGATACGAACTTCCTTCTCCAACTTTATTCGCCAGTGCGGAACAACGACGGAACTTTGGAACACCCGCTCAAAGCCCGCTTCTGAAAGTGAAATAGTCTCGATCGGATGTCGCCAGAGTGTTGCGGGAGTATCCCAGGCGATCTTCACTTCAATCCCGAGCCATTCATCAACCAGAGAGCACGAATGCACTTCCTGCGTTTCGCCTGTACTGCGAAGCGTCTTATCCGTCAAAGGCAGTCCTTCGATGTCATAATATCTGTCATGAGCGCTTCCCGCCATCAAGCCAACATTCATCTCCACCCCGAACCAAATCTCTGCAGGCACGGTGTCGCCATTGGTAAGAATGTACTCGACAGCAAACTCATTTGCATTTTCTCTGTATAGAATAGTTTTTTGTACAGTAACGGGGTGTCGCGTACTCCCATGCCATAGCGCACCGGATCGTTCGAGTGAAACCTGTATCCGACCACTGCCACGCTTCACGGTACTGCGATATGGTTGATTGACAAAGTCACCCACTTCCAGATACTTGCACGTACTGAACGAGTCGAGCGTGGTTTCCGGTCCGAAGAAATGATCGATCAATGATGCACGACGGTACCAATCAAAATGCAGAAGGCGCTCCAGACCCTCTTCCTTCATCACCACACCATCGTGAACATTTGCTTTCTGCTTGTATTCCTCCCTGTTCACAAGTAGGCGTCGGTGGTATCCCTCTTCCCTCCGGCTCACAATGTCCAGCAGGTTGAATGCGATTGGTTTGTAATCCAATTCCACCAGGCTGCCGCCCGCTGAGGGTTTGAAATACAGATTCAGGTGATCGGATTCCACCAGCACTTCCGGTGCCCCGTCGCAATCAAAGTCGGTTTCCTCGACCGAGATGCCGCTCTTTTTCTCCAGTGTATCAAGTTTTGCTTCGGCCTGCAGTAGGTTACGGTAGACCGGGAAGCGCAGATTAGGAAGATACAATCCGCCAAAGACGCCATGCCAATACGGATCGTTGCACTGACCGGCCCAGAGGTGGTTGAGGATTCCAGTATTGACTGTTTTCGTCTCGCTGATTTCCCGTATCCGATTGGCGACACGAAGCATCTTCTTGTGCATGTGGTTCGCCTCGGGGTATCTTGCCAGAAAATTTCTCCAGTACCCGCCGCGGACGAACATCGCATTGTTATCGAAGAGCTGCGCATCTTTGAGCTGTTTCTCAAATGTCTCAAGTTGCAAAAACGCCGTCGGATTGAGCGCCCATTTCAACATCTCGGAATATGACGCCGTGGGGAGGTAGATCCGTCCCTGGGATGGGAACTCATCAACAACCGTGGAGAGATGTATTGTGGAAATAACCCCACGCTGCTCTTCCATCATCGTGCAGAACTGTTCGAGCCAGCCATCTTCATAGACATGCTTGAATGTCTTCGGCCACACCCCGAATTTCTCCCCGTCATCGGCATTGATAACGACACGCTGACCATCCTCCGACGAAACCTTCTGGAGGTAATGCAGAGTCTCTTCGAGCGGACGGAACGGCACGGTATACCGCAATGTCTTGTCAATGGGAAGAACTTTGATGGTTGCACCCTGCTCCTCCGTAACATAATACCCGAGCAACTGGTCGTCATTGAGTCCGGCATGTTTGAAATGTGTATCATCTACCATGACGAATTCCACACCCGCGGCGGCAAGTGAACCGACAAGCGATTGTTCCCACACACGTTCGGCCAGCCACATTCCACGGGGTTCATAATCGAACGTCTTGTGAATAAAATCCGAGAGCTTCTTGATTTGTCCGATGCGATCCGGCTCAGGAATAATCGCAAGAATGGCCTCATAGTACGCGCCGGTCAATAATTCAAGCTGCCCGCGCTTCACCATCTCCTTCATCTTCTCAACAAGTTCCGGATGATGCTTCACCAGCCATTCGAGCAAGGTTCCCGTCCAGTGCTGGGTGATCTTGAGCGACGGATGCCGGCCCATGACGTCGAGGAACGGTTTGTAGGAAAGCTGATACGCTTCCTCAAACACCTTGTCGAAGTTGCCGATGGGTTGATGATTGTGTACGGCGAACACCGTATGTATCTTCTTCACGGAATTCTTCTCAGCGGATAATGTAGTTCATGAAATATCGAATCTCCTGCGTTCTTACCGACTGCGCTTTTTGGAAGATCTGCATGGACGCCCGTGCAACAAAGCGAATCGAATCCGAGACAAAATACACGCGTCCCATTGAGTCAACGTATTTCGTCAGGTTTACGAAGCGCCAGAAGTAGATGCCGTCGTCTGTGCGTTGCGACCATTGCTTCGCAAAGAACGCCGTTTGATTTACCCGTAACGTTAGCTGCCCCTGAAACACAATGCTCGGGTTCTGGAGTGCGGTGACACTGATTGGAATTGTCGCTCGTTGTGTCGGATCATCTTCCATCCAGAGCTCAACGCTCCCGCTGATCAACGCGGAGTCCTGCAACACCTCGTCATAGATGTTCGTCACAGCAATGTTCACACCGCCAAAGAAACCAACATTCGCGCTATCTTCAATGATCGCCGGACCTTCCTCCACTGACATTGCGATATCAAGCACACGTGGCGGATCTTCCCGTGGTGGTAACGATTCGTTGCAGGAGAATGAAACGGCTCCACACGCAACCAAGGTCACAAGAATGAACTTAGAATTCAACTTGCGCTCCAAGCGTTGTCCTCCTCCCCATATAGTATCCCGAGGGGTCTCCAAGTTCACCGCCAATCAGGCCATTGGAGTCAACCCATTTGACATTCCGCTCATTCAACAGGTTTCGCACTTCAAGATAAGCGCTTAGCACGCCCGTGTTCCATTCCAAAGGAGCCCGCCAGCGTGCTTTGAGATCGACATTGAGGTAACTGTCCATTCGGGCGTTGTTCACTCTGAAACGTCCACCATCAACCGGTTCAAATCCTGTTGCGGTGGGATACTCCGTGTAGGGACGACCGGAGTGAAACTCGCCGTATCCGGTCACACTCAGGCCCCACGGGCCGGTCACCGTGGTGGTAAGCTTGAGAGTATGACGTTGATCCCAACTCAACGGATACACACGCACAGCCGGTGGCAGGCCGTACTGCGCAACAAAGAACCCGTCGGAGGCGGACCCACTGGTTCCTTCTGTTGCCATAAACGTGTACGAGAGTTCTCCCTGAATCCATGACGCGCGCTCTTTTGAAAGAACAACCTCGACGCCCTTTGCCTCGGCGTACGGATTGTTGACATACTCGGCAAAGCCGTATGAGCCGGCAACCCTGCTGTTGCCTGAAACAAAGGCCTTCGAGTCGATGAGGTTTGTCGTCTCTTTTCTGAAATATGTCACGGTCCCGACGATGTCATTGCCAAACTCATACTTGAGACTGACTTCATAGGCAAGAACACGCTCGGGTTCGAGATTCGGATTGCCGGTGATTGCCGAAGCGCCCTTTGCCAGCGTTACCCTGTCGAGTCCGGTGTAGAGGTATTCAAACAATGGATACTGAAAATACCAGCCGAGGTTGACAAACATGTAGCTGCGTTCGGAGAGTTGCATGGCTGCGCCAAGTCGCGGACTCAGTTGATGTTTCAGACTCGCCTTCTCTTCCGCACGTCCAACATTAACAAACGCTGAGTCAGTAACCGGAATGCTCTCGATCGCCGGTCTCGTTGCCGTCGGGTCGAGGAAATCATAACGCAAGCCCACGTTCACAAGAATCCCCTCCTTCAGCAGATCAATCTTATCCTGGACATACAAGGATCCGGAACGGGGCTTGTAACGGTACGACGTGCTGAAATTCAGTTGCGGCTCGTTGATCAGCGGCTTGCCGAAGAATGTCTTGCGCGGTTCGTATTTCACAACGGCAGAGTTTAGATCGTACAGGTTAAATTCCGCACCGAACTTCACGAGATGTTTCTCGCCGGCCTTCATCGTGCCGTCGAATTTTGCCGTGTATGTTGTCTGCTCTGTCTCGCTCCACCATGCACGCTGCCCGTCAATAACATACCGGAGGAAGAAATCATACTGGTATGGGTCGTTTGCAGGAATATCCGCCCGGGCTTCGGGACCGATATGGGATTGAAGAAAGAACCTGCTCAAGCTGGCAGTATAGAAGAAATTCTCATCCATGGACTGTGAGAGGATAACGGCAAGGCGATACGATTCACGAGTTTGTGGAGGCAAACCATCGAGGTTCAGTCGCCAACCAAACTCATAGTCGCGCCAGTCGCGCCTGTTGTACAACACCTGACCGCCAACCCGTAGCGTCGGGGAAAATAAATAATCCAGCTTCCCGAAACCGCTCAGGTTTTTCTCAATCGGACCATTGAAGAAGAGCTGAAAGTCCTGCCACCATCTCGTATCCGTGAAGAGACCGTTGAATGCGCCAACGTAGTACAACTCATTTTCCATGACCGGGCCATTCGCCGATACCTCAAACTCGGTCGTTCTATTGTTCTGTGTTCCGCCAAAAGGATTATCCTTGTCCACCCGCCCGGTGAACTTATGTTCATTCCCACCCATCCTTGTAACGATATTCACCACACCGGATAGTGCGTTGCCATATTCCGGCTCGAAACCGCCTGTATAAATGCTGGCACCGAAGACCGAGCTATTGGGGAGATTGCTCGCCGCTCCGCCACCGATAACGTCTTGAATCGGCAGGCCATCAACCAGGTACACCACTTCAGTGGATTTCCCGCCACGTACATTTCCTTCAAGCGTCACGCCGGGTTTCAATCGGATCACCTCAATCACCTGATCCACCGGAAGTGACTCCACGTCTCCGGCAGTAACAATGAACATTGTTCCCGTGACATCCTTCTGGATGAGCGGCTTTTCCTGCACAACAACAACTTCATCCATATCAATCGCCGATTGCTCAAGATCAATATTAAGCCGGGTTCGCAGGTCGGGATTGACGAGAACGTTTTTGATGAGGTGTGCTTGATATCCGATAAGGGAAAACCGGATTTGATAAGAGCCGGCCCGGATATTGGGCAACTGGTAGCGGCCGTCAGCATCGGTGGTGGTTCCCTGTTGGAGATCTACAAGCAGGACATTCACGCCGGGTAGGGGTTCACCACTGTTCCTGTCTTTCACAACGCCCTCCAGTATGCCGTTCGTGCCGGCCACTCCGCAAGCGTGCAAAAGAATTATGGTGAGAAAGAGATAAATGGAATGTCGCAACACGTTCCTCCGCACGGAGCTATCCTGATCTGCAAAGTTTCATGGTGCCCGCCCCCCAGACCGGACGGGAAGAGTCATTTCTCCGGCTTCATCTGCGGGAAGAAAATCACGTCCCGGATGGATTCCTGCCCTGTCATCAGCATGGTCAGGCGATCGATGCCGACGCCAAGACCTGCAGTCGGCGGCATGCCATACTCCAACGCACGGAGGAAGTCCTCGTCCAGCGGTTGGATTTCATCTTCGCCGCGGGCACGGGCACGCATTTGCTCCTCGAATCGGGCACGCTGGTCCAGCGGATCATTCAATTCACTGAATGCGTTGCACAATTCCTGTCCATTACAAATCAGTTCAAAGCGTTCAACCAATCCTGCTTCAGTGCGATGGCGTTTGGCAAGCGGCGACATTTCCACCGGATAGTCTGTAATGAATGTCGGTTGGATGAGCTTGTGTTCCACCTTCTCGCTGAAGATCTCGTCGATGATTGCACCCGCGCCGGCCTTCGGGTCAATATCAATGTGCAGTTCCTTCGCTGTCTGCCTCAGCGCGGCTTCGTCCATCCCGCGCAACTCCTTGCCCGTGTGTTCCTTGATGGCGTCGAACATCGTAACACGCTTCCACGGAGGCGTGAAGTTAATATCGTTGTCGCCAACTCTCACACGCATTGAACCATTTACCGCAGCAGCAACCTTGCTGAACATCTCCTCTACCAGTTCCATCATCCATATGTAGTCCCTGAGCGGAACGTACACCTCGAGCATGGTGAACTCGGGGTTATGTGTCCGGTCCATCCCTTCGTTGCGGAAGTCTTTCGCAAACTCATACACGCCATCGAACCCACCGACGATGAGCCGCTTCAGGTATAATTCATTGGCGATGCGCAGAAACAGATCAACATCGAGTGCATTGTGGTGAGTCATGAACGGCCGGGCGAACGCGCCGCCGTATTGCGGCTGAAGGATCGGAGTCTCAACTTCGAGGAACCCCTTCTCATCAAATATTCTCCTGATCGTTGAGACGATCTTCGAGCGCTTGATGAAAGTCTCCTTCACCTGCGCATTCACGACGAGATCAACGTACCGCTGGCGGTAGCGAAGTTCTTTATCGGAGAACGGATCGTGCACAACGGTGTTCCCCTGCTCGTCAGTGGTTTCCTTTGCGATGGGAAGCGGGCGGAGCGACTTGGCCAGCAATTCCACTTTGCGCGCATGAATGGAAACTTCTCCCATCTTTGTGCGGAAGACGAATCCCTCCACCCCGATAATATCACCGATGTCGAGAAGTTTGAACGAGTCGTACATCTCGCCGAGGTCATCCTTTTTCAGATAGACCTGGATCTTCCCTTGCGAATCCATGATATGGCAGAAAGACGCCTTCCCCATCCGGCGGATGGACATGATACGTCCGGCAACGGCGACATCGCGCTGTGGTGCATCATCTTTGAACGACTCGATGATTTCCTTTGAAAATGCGTTCCGGTCAAACTTGTACGGATACGGATTGACGCCGCGTCTAATCAGCTCCTCAAGTTCCTCACGACGACGGCGCATCAGGTCATTCAGGTCCTGCGCTTCTGCCTTGACTTCCAAGAAAATTCCCAAGAAATGTGAAAGAATGGCTCAAAAATAGCGAGAACGGAGGTGACAAGCAAGAAAGAGCGCTCGGCGAAAACAGGTGGGAGTGATGGAGTGATGGATTAATGGATAAATGGATTGATGGAGTGGTGGAGTGGAGAGCGAAATGCGGAATGCAAACTGAGAGCGGAAATCGGAAAGCAGAGATGCCAGGACGACCCCCTGCCCTTCTCTTCCACCACAATGACGGCGGACAAGTACGAAGAGAGGGGAGGTTGGAACTAATGGAAGTGAACATTTTTCGTAGCGGCGACTCGCTGAGCTTGCCCCGCTGTTGTTTGGTGGGTCGTCTAGAATTACCTTCTCCAAATTCTCATGGGCTTGATTCATCAAGCCCATAAGAACGGAACAATGCTCGCGTATTCCAGCAGAGACCAGAACCGGTTATTCGGCCCCAGATAATAAAACCCGAGTTGATCAGACGTTGCCGCAACGGTGGTTCCGACAAATACCACGTTGAGCTGTTGTGCCCATATTTCCGGAAGCATGAATACTACCTCGAAGATTACAAAAAGTGAAACGACTACCGCCCCATCACCGTTCTTGACTAGCAATCACTACAAACTGACGAAGCAATCTTACACCTCCGATGAACAACATGGCACCCATCGCAGTGTATGGGATGGAGAGGTATGACTTCGGGACGGGTGAATTTCTGAGCACAATACCGATCATCACCATTAACCCGATCATGAGGTATCCTCTCCATGCCGTAAAGGCAAATGCACAAACCCAATCGGGCAGGCCATCAATCCGATTAATGTTCCTCTCAACAGCTTTCGAGAATAAGTAGACATAACCGACTGCACCGAGAACAATGCCTGCTATTTCGAGGAGCAAGTCCATGTTGAAGGTAAATGGAGAAAGCCAAATGGTAGCCCTGATGCACAGTAACGCTCCCACCAGGATCCACATCACTCCCGCAATCGCGAATAACCAATGCCTCGGTACCGCAGGATGAAATTTCTGCCACATCTTTTTAATCGTGATGATCTGCCGGTTCCATTCCTTCAGCCCCGGGCAATTTCCCTGTCAGCGTCTTGGGGTCGTGGATGAGCATGGGAAGGTGCTGTGGACAGATCCAGAATTTTTGATTCCTGTATTGGAGTGTAATCAACGGGGCCTGTGCCTGCGTACAATTGCAGGCGACGCAATGCGGTTCATTCGAATGATCGTCGGACATGGAGGGGCCTTTCTTTAGGTTTCAGCTTATCACATACGGTTCTTTCAGAGGCACTTCGACATTTATCTCTGTAACACAGAGATAAACTAACAGTCTGATAAGAAAAAGCAAGGGGCTCGTTGGCTGGAACTGAACTCTCAAGCGACCGCTGGCTGAAAGACAACGTACAGCGCCTGTGGGTTTCGGCCGGACTTTGCTACGCTCAGGATAAACTCCGTCGAACCAATCGACCTTATCGCTTTCGTTGGGCGAGTCGTTACCTCGCCCACAATATGTCTTTCCCTCATTGGCGTTGAGGGCGACCCAACGGGTCGCCGCTACGGATTTCTCTCTCTCAA
>CAZIHJ010000010.1:48028-49478 GCA_964538485.1 uncultured Chitinophagales bacterium
TCATTGGCGTTGAGGGCGACCCAACGGGTCGCCGCTACGGATTTCTCTCTCTCAAATTCTCCTCACTTAAGGCAGGGCCAATTCACTTTCGGCCTCTACGTGCATCCAACCGCTCTCAAGAAGGGGAATGTTTCGGAGCTTTGCGAAACATGTCGAAAGCAGCCACTCAGATCGTGTATCCCATCTTCAGAGCAAGAAGAGACCGGGTTGATTCCGGCTGGAGAAACCCACGGTCCTCAGGCGATCTACCGAGCGTCCATGTCTCGTACGAGAGCGAAACCAACACGCGATAAATGCTTGCATTCGCTCCGAACCGTATGCGCGGAGAAATACCGGGGGAGAGACTCAAATCGGACGGGCCTTGCAAACCAGACTGTGAAAGGTCAATAGACTCCGATATCGAAACCGGCATGCGAACACTGAACCAGGGGATGAGTTGGATGTTTCTGTTCAATACAACGGCTCCTTCAATGCCTGCCTCCAAAAGCGGTACATTGTAGATCTCCGTGTACCCGAACTGACCACCCTTGTCAAGTTCACGACTCCAATGTTCAAAACCAAAACCTGCCGTGGGGACAAGTTCAAAGTCACTGGACAGCGAGAACACATACCCAGTCGAAGCAACCAGCTCAAACCCCGCATACCCGACCGTCGTGTTGAACGGTGTTCGCTGTCCCAACTGGTTCTGCAGAAAACCGGAATAGTCAACCGTACCGAAGTAGTACTCAAAATCCCCTTTGATGAACCACCGTTTTGCATCACCGAACGCCACTCTCGGCTCGACACCGAAGCCAAACAGTGCTCCGCTCTCGCTGAGCGCCTGGGAACCGTCTGCATCAAATTCCTTCCAGCCAAAAAACCGGCTCTCGGAAAACGGGGTGATTTGGAATGGCCTGTTCAGGTTCTGTGCAACCAGCGTTGCAGCGCCGAAAACCTGAATCACGATCGTAAGGAACATCATCTTCTTCACGACACATATCTCCGTTAGTTATTCGACATACTCATTGATTTTTCAATCCTCAGACACGATACGGTAAAATTGGCAAAAGGATACCTGCACGACCATGTGGGCTGGCCCCAACCATTGCGACCGCCACCCTTTACATTCTTCTCACAAATCCACTTATTATTCCACTTTTGTAACTGAATCCCTCCATTCATCGTACATTGACCATGAGCTACTTCGACAAACGGCCTGAGATGTTCCGCTGGGTATTCGGCGGGGTTGCTTTGCTTCTGTTGATCCTCGCAGGAGCGCGCATCTATCGCTTCGGCAGCTCACCAACCGATGAGAACTGGTTCAAGAATCCTCCATCGTTTCTTTACGTATCCCATTCCTTCCCGGCAACCCATCAGTCGGACGATCAGCCACCTTTCATCTCTGACTCGGTAATAGTCAGCGATCTGCTGCTCTCCATCAATGGCACCGAGGTTGCAACACTCCAACAGG
>CAZIHJ010000011.1:0-34708 GCA_964538485.1 uncultured Chitinophagales bacterium
TCTGTGAAGATATTCATCCGTGTGTATGAGATGGTAACGCAGGTTGTACAAATGTTCGTTCTACCGGTCGCTTCGCGTTTGAGTTCGCGTGGGGAACTCGATCGTCTCCGGACTGTCGTTGAAAAGGCCATTGCCTTCGCCACAATCGGCATGGTGCCGATCTCTCTTCTCTTTTTGTTCTTCCCCACAATGCTTCTACAGGTTGTCTACCAAGGTCGGTATCTTGAGGCCGCTCTAATGCTGCAGATTTTTTCTTTGCTGACGCTCAGTGTTCCCGTCACGGCAGTTGCTACAAATGTAATTTTAGGGCTTGGTCATGCAAGACGAGGATTTGTTCTTGGAATGCAGATATTAGTTGCATCAGCGCTTATACTCAGTCTCTGTACGTACCTGCTTGGGGCGATCGGTGCCACAATCGGGTTCGTGTCTTCATCCTTTTTTCTGGCATGGATAACATGTAGTAGCCTCAATTCACTTGTCCCCATTACTCTCCGTGGCATCTTGAGTCGGACGAATGACATCAAAGTGTTTGTTTTAGGGCGTTTTCCAAAGTAGGGCGGTTGAAAGAAAAATTGCGCATTGACTATGGTGTTTCGAAGTATTACATTCTCCTCAGAATTTAGACCTTTGTTCCCTTCTATATCACACCTAGAATCATAAGTCAAATCTTGTGCTCAAGGGACGAGAATGCTCTCTAATGGGAGGAACTATGTTACTGCACAAAACGATGATCAATATCTGCATTTGTTTTTTGTCCGTTGCCTCGATTCTCCACGCCGAGACAGCCAGCGATTCTGGCTTGGTGGCATTTTACCCGTTCAACGGAAACGCCAATGATGAAAGTGGGAACGAGAATAACGGAGTTGTGAATGGGGCTGTTCCAACAAGCGACCGGTTTGGGAACCCAAACTCTGCTTTCTACCTTGATGGTAACGATAACATTGTTGTCCCACACGACTCAACACTGATTCCTCTAACTCAATGGAGCTTTACCCTTTGGATAAAACCTCAGACACTGACAAACAACTGGTCGCCAATTATCTACAAAGGTGGCCCGACGGTTTTTGAGACTCGAAACAGGGTGTATTCACTTTGGATTAGCAATGGCATGTCGTTTCACTTTACCTCTGCGGGGGATGGTTCCGACGAACATTTTGTAGACTCTAGCCCGACGACTCCGGAAGATTGGGTATTTGTTGCATGTGTTGTGGATAGGGTGAATCATCAGATGCTTATATATAAGAATGGCGTTCTTGATGCCGATGTCTTTGACTCCTACAGTACTTTTAATGAGAACGTTCACTCACTAATGTTCGGAGGTTCTGAAGAGACCCACACCACTCAATCACCATTCAAGGGATCCATTGATGACATCGGATTCTACAACTATGGGTTAACAGCAGCAGAAGTGGCGGCTATCTACGATGGGGATGAAGTTGCTATTTGGGGTTTTGATGAAACAACAGGGACGGTTGTAGCTGATTCGACGCCATTTGGCAATAATGGAACGGCAATCGGAACGACAATTGTCCCTGGCATATCAGGCAATGCAAGAAACTTCAATGGAAGCGGCGATCACGTATTGATCCCCCATCCGGCAAACGGCAGCCTTGATATGAATTCTGATCAGAGTTTTACGGTGGATGCATGGTTCAAAACAACAGAAGGAATCCTGACGAACGAGATTATACGTAAGGGACTTGCGCCAGCACCAGGCTTCGCGCTGCGTGTTATTGGCGGAAAGGTGGAGGGTGTCATAGGCAACAATGAGATCGGATCTCCACCTGATACGATTGTTAGAATAACCAGTCCGGGATTCTACAATGATGGAAATTGGCATCATGCGAGGTTCGTCCGTGATCGTTCGGTCGCAAAACTCTACTTGTACGTGGATGGGGATCTTGTCGCAGGCCCAATGGATGATCCGGTCCTGTTTGGCCTTTCGAACAATGAGCCACTCATGATTGGCCGATGGAATTCTCCGGTATATCCGTCGTACTTTCATGGAGTCCTGGACGAGATTCGCATTGCGAAGAGGGCCATTCACACTGATCCTTTCCAACTAACGACTTGGGAGATTCCCATAACAGCGTTTGACGGGTGTGGCGATACTCTTCGTCCGATCTTCGGTCAGGGTATACTCGCAACTGATTGCATTGACAGCTCCTATGGTGAAACCGAACTCCCCCCGGCACCACCAGCAGGTGCTTTTGACGTCCGCTTCTTGCTGCCATGTGGCTTGTCATCCTCGCTCAGTGATTTTAGAGGCGACTCACTAATTGTCCAGCGTTGGAAGCTCAAGCTTCAGCCATGCAGCCAACCAATCACACTTCAATGGGATACTACTGGGTTTCCTTCTGGTGGTATGCATATTCGTGATCCATTCAATGGCATTCTCGTCAACGTGAATATGAGAACCCAAACGGAACTCAATGTTCCTCCTTCTCTCACTGAACTCTGGATTGAGCGGGGATCGGATGAGGCATGCAGAACAGTTACAATTCATCCGGGCTGGAATATGCTTTCTCTCCCAGTAAATGTTCCGCTAGACCATTATCTGTCGATCTTTCCCAGTGCGGGGAGCAGTCCATTCCGCTTCATTCCATCGGGATACATTGTAGAGGATACGATGACAACGGGCATCGGTTACTGGGTGAAGTTCAATGAGGATTCGTCATACAATGTATGTGGCCATACCGAGATTAATAAGCAGGTGAGCGTCATGTTGGGCTGGAATATGGTTGGCGCCTTCGAAGACACAATTCTCGCTTCTCAGGTGACATCGTCACCCAGTGGTATTGTCATTACAGGTTTCTACCATTACCTCCCGCCCTATCAGCTTGTTGATACGCTTTCCCCGGGGAAAGCATACTGGGTGAAAGTGAATCAAAGTGGAACGTTGTACTTCTCGGCCTCCAGTCCATATCCAGCTGCGATGAGTGGCGACGGATTTCTTGATGGCCTTCCTCCTGTTCCACCTGCAGATATGACACCTACAGAGTCAAGTCAATTTCGTCTGCGAGAGAAATGATGGACAAGTAGTGGGTCTCCAAAAGGACTTCCAAAGTACCGAAAGGCGTGTTGCAATGGTGACACGCCTTTCTTACATTTAGTGGTTTCTCCCACATTAACCAGAAGGCGGTTTCGTGCCCCGAGACGTTGATCTTCGTAGAGACGGTATTGAAGCGAGCATCAGGCGTACCGACTATCTTTCCGTAAAGCCTCTAATTGATTGGATAACTTCTGAGGGTTGCAAATACGCCGACGGGATATTACTGGATTATGGCTGTGGAAACCAACCTTATCGCGAGCTTTGGGGGAAGAATGTTAAACAATATGTTGGTGTGGATGTCACCCAGAACAAATTTGGAACCGTCACGGATGTGGTGCCCCCCAATTCTCCACTTCCATACCAGGACAATTCTTTTGATACCGTGGTTTCTACTCAAGTTCTCGAGCATGTCTCGGAACCGAAGTTCTACCTGTCCGAAGCCGCAAGAGTTCTGAGGCCCGGGGGAAATCTTATCCTGACGTGCCCCGGAACGTATATGCTACATGAAGAGCCTTTCGATTTTTTCCGGTATACCGAGCACGGACTTCGTTATCTGCTGGAAAGTAACGGCATATCTATCCTGGTATTAGACACGACCGGAGGGGCATGGAGGGTGGTCGGGCAGACGATAATAAACCATTGCACATTCGGAAGACGGCGATTGATCCCTGTAGTCTCAAAGATCACGCATGCGGCAATTACAATCATAACGAATATCTCGTGCACAATGCTGGACAAGATCAACACCAACCGCAAAGAGGTCTGTAACTATCTCATTATAGCAAAGAAACGTCAGGCTATTTGATGGAATCAGTTAATTGTCCCATATGTGATGGAAGCCGAAAGACGTTCTTGTGGACGAAACTGGAGGCCCAGTATGTGCAGTGTGTGGCATGCGGGCTTGTCTTCGAAGACCCAAGACTGAGCAATGATGAACTGAAGGAGTTCTACTCAAATCAATCATACTACCTCGGTGGGGGCACCGAAGCCGAAGTATCTGGATATAAGGACTATTTTGCACAGTGCAACTCTGCCGTAATTGATGACTATCTAAACATTCTTCGAGCATACGCGCCGCGACAAAAGGAACTACATTTCTTGGATATTGGATCCGGTCCGGGTTGGGTTGTTCGTGGTGCGCAAAAATTGGGATGGGATGCTGTTGGAATTGAGATTTCAAGCTGGTCTGTCGACATGGCAAGGAAGGACGGTATTGATGTTCGCGAGGGGACTCTCTTGGATATGAGATTTGATGCAGAATCCTTGGACCTCATTTCCATGTTTGATGTACTGGAACATCTATCTCAACCAAGAGAGTACATTGCAGAAATTTACAGAGTCCTGAAACCCGGTGGCATGCTGGTAGTTGAAACGCCAAACATAGCTGGCTTCTTTGCCTGGCACATTTACAAGCAGCATTCCGACCTTGTAAAACCACGCGCACACATTTGTCTCTATTCCCCTTCAACAGCCCGGAGACTGATCTCCACAGCCCCCTTTGCAAACGTGAGTATAAACACGTTCCCCTATTGCAGGCGTTACACTCTCGGATATTTCAAATCGCTGATTGTCTCCGGATTGAAGAGAAGACCTGGAAGTACACAACTGACCATAAATGAATCCATGAGAATCGTTGTCCGAAAGTAAGCCCCCGAGTATGTCCCGCAGAATCAACGTCTTATTTGTGAATTATAACCTCGACAGGGGTGGAGCTGAAGAGATCACTCTCACTTACGCGAAGGGACTAAACAAAGAGCTCTTCAATGTGACGGTCGCATGCTTTGTGGGTGGAACAGTCTCCAATGAGATTGCGGCGCTACGGGATGTTCGCCTATTGCATATCACAAGCAAGTCCCGAATCATACGATTTCTTACCATGTGGAAGCTCGCCAGAACAACCAATACCGATATAGTTCATAATGTCGGCTGTTGGTATGGTCTTATTGTTGGTTTCCTTGTTAGAGCTAGACGAGTTGAGATGCTGCAAAGCATGTACCTGTGGTTGAACTGGCATGAGCGCCTTCGGTATGGTTTCTACCTTCTCTTGGCTAATCGCATTATCGCAGTTTCAACTGCCGTAAAAGAATTTACGATCGATTTCTTTCCATTTGTTCACGAAAGGAAGTTTGACATTATTTACAACTCTGTTGACCCAACGCGCTTTCTTGGTGAATCAGATGTCGCAAGTTTAAGGACGGAATTGGGCCTTCGGGAGGACCAAGTGGTAATTGGTTTTGTAGGAAGATTCTCAGAACAGAAAGGGGTATCCTACTTACTGGAGGCCGCTGAAGCGATGAGCACGACGCATCCAAGTGCGGTATTTGTTTTAGTCGGCGACGGGGAGTTGCGTGCCGACATGGAGAATCGCTCACGATCAATCGGTTTGAACAATGTGATCTTCGCGGGTTTCCAACGTGACATTCCAAAGTTCTTGCATATGTTTGATATCTTCGTACTGCCTTCCTTGTGGGAGGGCTTACCGGTAGCCGTTCTTGAGGCAATGGCGGCAAACCTCCCTGTGGTTGCAACCAGAGTGAGTGGGACCCCAGAGGCCGTACTCGATGGAATTACAGGATACCTTGTTGCACCACGAAACGTTCTGGAATTACGGGCGCGATTATCAAGCTTGGTCGAGCATCCAGCGGATAGGTTGAGAATGGGCAGAGCTGGCCGCGAGCGGGTGTGCACCATCTTTTCTTCAGACACAATGATTGATGCGACAGTACAACTGTACCACAAGCTCTTGCATGCAGCTTGACCCTCCTCTTTCTTTCGGACATTCCCTGGCACAGTCTGCATCAGCGTCCCCAGCATCTTGCGTTGCGGCTCGCGCGCAAACGAACTGTATTGTGGATCGAGCCGGCCACGCTGGGGCATTCAAGGACGTGGGTACCCGAGCGCATTGGAGATAATCTTTACCGCGTGAGCGTTCCCCTTCTTCCGCACAATGCACGCAACACCAGTATCAAACGGGCTGCCTGGATCGCCGCCACCCTGCCCGGGGTGCTGCCGTTCCTGACCTGGTGCCAGCGACGGATTGTACGACGGGCACTCGAACAACTTCATCACAGCGGCGCCATGCTTCCGGCGGTGGTGGAGAATTTCCAATTGATCCGGCTCGTCGAAAGTCTCCCGGTTTCCGGTTATTGCTTTGACTACATCGACGATGCATTCGGCTTCGTGGAATTCCCCGGGTACGTTCATAATCTCTGGGCACACACCGTCCGGAAAAGTACGGTCGTCACCGCAACCACAACACAGCTTGCGGAGAAGATTCAGGCCGTCAGACCCGGACAACACGTCCACATTGTACGCAACGGCGTCGAGTTCTCACACTTTGCACGCGAACACAAAACTGATCGTCCAGAGGACTTGCCTTCATCGGGAAAACCCATCGCAGGGTATGTCGGCTCGGTCTATCCGTGGTTTGATTTTGATCTGCTTGCGCAGGCAGCAAAGACAACCCCGGGCGTCAATTTCGTGATTGTCGGCCCTCAACACCCGGATGTCCTTTCACGTGTACAGGAGTTGAAGAAGTATCCGAACGTCCTGTTTCTTGGAATGAAACCGTACACCATCGTGCCGGCGTATCTCCATCACTTTACCATCGGCATCATCCCGTTCTTGAGAAACCGGCTGACGGAAGCGGTGAATCCCGTGAAGCTGTATGAATACTCCGCCGCCGGCGTCCCCACCGTAACAACGTTGTTCTCGGACGACCTTCTGCAATTCCATGATGTCATCCATACGGCAACAACCCCGGATGCATTTCTTGCAGCCATTCCCGAAGCACTGGCCGATGCGCAGAACAGTCTGTTCATCGAGAAGCTCCGGACATTTGCGCGGGAAAACGACTGGGATGCCCGCGCCGCTGCGATCAATGAGCTCTTGAAGCCCTTTGCGGAATGACACCACTTCTGACTTCCTCATTCCTTACTCACTAATTCGATATTCAAAGTGGCCATGCTTTTCTTTATCCCCGTCCAAACCTCCCCTCCCTTGGAAAAGGGAGGGGCTGGGGGAGAGTTCGAAAAACAAAACCCAAGGGCGGCCGTCTCCTGGGATGGTGAATCTTTGGACAGCCGCACCACTTCTGGCTTCATCATTCCTTGCTCAGTATTGGATAGTCGAGGAGAACAATAATGAGTATTGAAGAAGAAACATTGGCGGGCGCTTTCCAAGAAGTAAGTAATGAGTTCACGCACAAACGGTCGGATCGGCGATCCGACCTACATTACGCGCTCTTTCGCAGCCAATCCATGAAACTGTTCTCCGAAATCGCAGGCGGTGCGGGAGGCGAGACGAAACAAGTTTGCAATTTCAGCGCTCACTGTTTCTGTGCAGTGTGCTGAAATTGCTTGCCCCAGTACATGCCATGACTATGTTTGAGCGTTGCGATTTCGAAAGTTCTCTTGCACACTTCTCTTCCAAAGAGAAGTGTGATCAAAAAAAATAACCTCCGTTCGCAGGGGCCGCAAAGGGGGCGAGGGTACCTCGCCCTTACAACCAGCGATAGGTTCTGATCCTCCACCGGGAATAGTCTTACCGCAGACGGAAACGTTAGTGCCGGCAGGGGAGAGTTGTGGTGAAACAGAGTGGCGGCTCCCCTGAACTGTCACCACTACACCGGTGTGATCCCGGTTGGAATTTCAAGCGGTTTCTTTGTACGTTGAAGCCGATTTTTGATTTTGTTCTCCGGTAACTTCCCGTAGTCGAGCTGATCTTCACAATCACTTTCTAAGGAAAACTCATCCCTTGGCGACCAGAAAAGCAAAGCCGGGCCGTGCAACTCGGACATCCGGCGGATCGAATTGGTTGTCTGAGCTTTCAGACACAAAGAAGGACCTTGTTTCCATTGCCTGTCTCTATGTTATCCTGCTGATTCTGTTCCGCGGCATCGTGTTTAATAACGGCGCGTTCTCAGCGGAGGCCGACACCGCTGCTGCGCTTGCCTATGCACACGCTGGTGACCAGATCAAAGAAGCTGAAGGTGTGGATCCGCTCTGGATGCCGTACTTTTTCAGCGGTATGCCCACCTTCGGCAACGTTGCCTATGTGCCGCATGATGTGAGCTACGTACAGAAGGTGACGGTCGCCGTCCTGAAGCTGTTGTTCCTGAACGCCACGTGGAGTTGGATACTTGTGCATTATTTCCTTGGCGGGGTGTTCATGTTCCTCCTGATGCGTTTCTGGAAATTCTCGCATATCCCGGCGCTCTTTGCTGCGTTAACGTTCATGTTGAGTCCGTTCGCAATCGGGCTGGCACAAGAAGGTCACGGTTCGAAACTCATGGCGCTGATGTATATGCCGGCGGTGTTTCTGCTGACCGATATGCTCTTCCGGCGGCGCGACGCACTCAGCTTCGGCCTCTTCGCAGCCGGCATCGGCACTCTATTGCTCACCAACCACATGCAGATCGTGTATTACATACTGATGGTGGTGGGATTGTACTTCGTCTATACAGCAGTCTCGGATGCTGCAAAGGACACGCTTCTTGTTGCAAAACGAACGGCGTTGCTTGTCGGTGGCCTCCTGATCGGGTTTTGCATTTCCTCCTACATTTATCTTTCCGTATACGAGTATGCCCAATACTCCATTCGTGGCTCCGGTACCGCGGGGACTCCCGGCGGACTGACGTGGGACTACGCAACCAATTGGTCGTTCCACCCCGGCGAGATGTTCACATATCTTATCCCATCGTTCTTTGGTTTTTCGAGCGCCAATCCGGTGCTCTGGCAGGGGCAGATTCAGCGATTGCCGCTGTATTGGGGAACAATGCCTTTTAATACTTCGACAGTGTACGTTGGCCTGTTGCCTGTTATCCTTTCGATTATGGCTGTTCTCTACCGGCGAAACCGTATGACCATCTTCTTCGCGATTCTGGCCATCTTCCTGCTTCTTGCATCATTCGGGAAACACTTTGGCCTTTTTTATGAGTTGATGTTCAACGTTCTTCCCTTCTTTGACAAGTTCCGTGCACCTTCGATGATACTCCAACTCATGGCATTCACCACCGCGGTGCTTGGCGGTTATGGTCTTGCAGCCATACTGGAAGGACGGGATGGTGGAATCAACATGCAAAAACTCTCGAAGACGCTTCTGTATGTGTTGGGTGCGTTGTGGATCGTGTTGATCCTCGGCTCATTGTTCCGATCATCGTTATACGATATGCTTGCGGGATCGATGTTCATGAAAGCCGATGAAAACTATAATCCGCAAGTGCTGGCTGAACTGAAGAAACTACGCTTCGATGTACTGTGGGGTGACTATCTGAAAATGGTGGTGATTGCCACGGCGGGCCTGGGTGCGGTGATCCTCTTTCTCGGCAACAAGATCAAGTCCGGTTTGTTCGGGATATTGATCCTTGCTGTTCTGGTGATCGACCTTTCGATTATCGACACGAAGTTCATCAACCCGCAGCCATTGAATGCCGCACAGGAACAATTTCAAGCCGATGCGACGGTAACATTTCTGAAACAGCAGCCCGGACTCTTCCGCGTTTTTCCTGTCGGCGAGCTTTTCATGGAGAAATCCTATGCGTACCATGGCTTGCAATCCGTCGGCGGGTATCATCCCGCCAAACTCAAGATCTATCAAACGATGCTTGATTCCTGCATGTACCGTGGCGTGGATCCGAACTTCCCCGTCAATATGAATGTCGTGAATATGTTGAACGCTCAATTTATTGTTGCGAAAGGCCAATTGCCTCCGGACCGCTTCGAACTTGTCAACGCCAACCAGGCGAAACGGGCTTTCACATTCAGGAATGCTTCGGCCTTGCCGCGCGCATGGTTTGTAAACAGTGCTGTTGTCGCACATTCCGGTACCGAGGTTTTTTCGCACCTGAACGACCCGGGATTCAATCCGGCACGCACGGCAATACTGGAGGAGGAACCCGCAGGAACACTTTCTGCTCCCGACAGCAGCGCGGCAGAAGTCACGGAATACAAATCCAGCAAGATCACGTTGAACACCTATACTTCGTCTTCCGCGCTTCTTGTCTTGAGTGAGATTTACTATCCGGCCGGCTGGAACGTGTACATTGACGGGACGATGGCGACCATTCATAAGACGAATTATGTTCTCCGCTCGGTTGTGGTACCGGCCGGTCAACATACAGTGGAGTTCAGATTTGAGCCGGCAATGTACGCCCTGGGCTGGAACCTGACGATCGGCGCATGGGTGATATGCGGTTTGTGCATTCTTATTGGCCTGTTTGCAGACCCAGGAATACGCGGCAGAATCCTTGGCCGCAAGGGCGCCGGGGAAGTTACGGTTGCAAAAAGTGGCAATTGACAATATGCTCCCGCTTCTCTATATTGAACGTGCTCCACAAATCAAGCCTTAGAAAGAAACCCAACAAGGAGATAAACCCCAATGTCTGATTTATCATTAGACGCCCTCGGGATGGTGGAAACAAAAGGACTCGTCGGATCCATTGAGGCAGCAGATGCCATGGTGAAAGCAGCCCGTGTGCAACTCATCGGTAAGGAAGTCATCGGCGGCGGATATGTGACCGTGATGGTGCGTGGAGACGTTGGTGCGGTCAAAGCTGCGACCGATGCCGGGGCAGCAGCTGCACAACGCGTTGGCGAGCTGGTATCCGTACACGTCATTCCGCGGCCGCATGCAGACGTGGAGTCTATTCTTCCGAAGCGACCCGCAGCCAAGTAGTCCCACACAATTCGCATCCCGGATACATTTCGTATCCGGTGACCAGCACAGGTAGTGTATGCACATGCTTGAATATGCTCTCGGGATGGTGGAGACCCGGGGTCTGATTGCCTCCATCGAGGCCGCAGACGTCATGGTGAAGACCGCGAATGTGAAAGTCATCGGCACGGAATATATCAAAAACGGAATGGTGACGGTGAAGATCGTGGGGGAAGTGGCTGCCGTGAAGGCGGCTGTTGATGCCGCGAGCGCAGCAGCAGCACGGATCGGTGAGCTTGTCACGAGCCACGTGATTCCACGCCCGGTACAAGATATTGAGATGATTATTAACAACCCGGTGCCGAAGTCTTCCGCCGTTGCGCCGACAGCAGCGAAGAAGCCGAAGGCGCATCCGGCTGCACCCGCGGCTCCACTGCCGGAACCGGGCGACGAGTCGGGCGATTACCTGACGCGCCTTCAAGGGATGACGGTACATGAATTGCGCACCATTGCACGCAATACGGGAGGTCTCGGTATCGCAGGACGGGAAATCTCACGAGCGAATAAAGATCAACTCATTCAAGAACTCATTAAGAAGCACTCCGGCGGCTGACGCCGCAACACACCGTAGAGACTCCATCGGCAGAGCTGATGGAGTTTTTTTATTTCCAGTATGAAGCACAAACGCTTCCATATTATTATCGCCACCACCCTGTTTGCCGGGCTGCTCTGGATTTCAGTGAAACTTGGAGAGACGTACCAGGTGGTGATTGCAACACCGCTGACTGTGCACGGCTTGCCGACCGGAATGGCATTGAATGCTCCTGTTCCCCGGTCTCTGCAAATGCGACTGCGGGGTGACGGGTGGCAACTTGCAGGATTGATGCTGGGCGCAGACCCCAGTTGCCAGATTGATCTTCAATCCCTTGCATCCAGGCAAACAACGCTTACCATTGTCGATGTTGTTGATCGCATCGGTCTCCCTGGCGGCATTCAGACTCTGGATATGAAACCGGATTCCATCAGCGTTCTGTTTGATTCACTCAGTCAGAAGAAAGTGCCTGTGGTGCTGGACCACACCGTGTCGTTTAAGGAACGATACGGTCCCGTTGGACCAACGGTTATCACACCTGACAGTATTTTTATTGAAGGGGCCCGATCCGTTATTGCCGCGATTGAATCATGGCCGACGGCCCGTGTGGTCTTTGAAGACCTCAAGGCACCCGTCGATGCAATGGTCCCGCTTGCCGAGTCGGATCGTTTTCAACTCCTGCTCCAGCCGTCCGAGGTCAATGTTCGTATGGACGTGCAATGGTATGCCGAGAAAGTGTTTGCAGGACTACCGGTCGAATTGCTCTCCGTGCCACCACACCGCGAGGTGATTCTCGTTCCACCCCGCATCGAGCTTGTCGTACGCGGGGGCGTGGACCAGCTTTCGCAATTGACACTGAATGATTTCCGGGCATCATTGGACTACACTGTTATTCTCTCCGACAGCACAGGGTATCTTGAGCCGGAAATTGCCGTGCCACAAGGATTACAAATAGTGAATACACGCCCTTCCCGGCTGCAGTTTATTGTCCGTAAGCGGCTGTAGCTTCCGGAGCGGAATACTTTTCTCATCATAACAAAACCAATCTCATGCGCCTTTGTATCAATATCGATCACGTCGCCACACTGCGTGAAGCACGTGGCGGAAACGAACCCGATCCGGTCACTGCGGCCCACATATGTGAGTTCGCCGGCGCTGACGGCATTGTGTGTCATCTACGTGAGGACCGGAGACATATCAACGACCGTGACCTCCGTCTGTTGCGCGAGACGGTCAAGACAAAGCTCGATCTGGAGATGGCGGCAACCGATGAAATCATCAAGATTGCCATTGAGACTCTGCCTGACCTTGTTACCCTTGTTCCGGAAAAACGACAGGAATTGACAACGGAAGGAGGGCTCGATGTTGTTGGACACAAGCGTTACCTGGGACAGGTTATTGACGAACTGCGCAGGCATGAAATAGAGGTGAGTCTGTTCATCGATCCGATCCCGGAACAGATCGAAGCGGCAAGTGAAATTGGCGCGGACAAAATCGAAATTCACACGGGCGAGTACGCGCTTGCGAGAACTGCACGACAACAGGAAGCCCAACTCGAAACTATTCGCGGCGCTGCAAAGATGGCTGTAAAGCTCGGCATGGGAGTCAACGCCGGACATGGGCTAAACAATCTCAATATCCTCCCCATCAAACAGATTCCGGAAATTGAAGAAGTAAGCATTGGGCACGCGATTATTGCAAGAGCGGTTTTCGTGGGATTGGATCAAGCAGTGCGCGAAATGCTTGCGCGTGTAAGATAGGGCATAGTTCACTGTGCGGGAAAACGGGGAGGTTTAGTCTCTTAATTCCAGCTTCCGGATTTCGTCACGCAATTGAGCGGCTTTTTCGTACTGCTCCTTTTCAATTGCTTCCTTCAGTTGTTGCTGCAGTTGTTCAAGTTTCGACATCTTTGGCGGAGGCGACTGCTGCTTTTGCTTTTGTCCCTTCGCCTGCGGAATCTGTTCCTCTTCCTCCTCTTCCGGAATAAACCCCGCCTCTTCCATTACATTCGTCGCAACATAGATCTGAACCCCGTAGCGCACTGCGAGTGCAATGGCGTCGCTCGGGCGGGAGTCGATAACTTGACTGTCGATGTTCAACTTTGCGTAGAATGTCCCATCCCGCAACTCGTCGATAACAATCTCCGAAAGCTCCGAGCCGAACGCGGTGATGATATTCTTCATCAGGTCATGGGTAAGGGGACGGGGAGGTTTGATTCCTTCCATTTCAAGCGCAATGGACTGTGCTTCGGAAGCGCCGATGATAATTGGAAGGCGGCGATTGCCGTTCACTTCTTTCAATATCAATGCGTACGCACCGCCGCTTGCAGGATTCGTCGAAAGGCCGAGAATATCAACCTGCACCCTATCCACACTTCGCTCCGCGAGATGATTGGATCAATGTCATTCTACTCAGGTTATACCAAAAAACATCCAAACAAGCAAGTTACTTGCCCAACGACTTCTTAAGTTGTGCGGTCAACTCCGGCAGCACTTCAAATACATCTCCCACGATTCCATAATCCGCCACCTGGAAGATTGGTGCATCCTTGTCTTTGTTGATGGCGACAATAAATTTCGAAGACGACATTCCCGCAAGATGCTGTACCGCACCGGAGATCCCGCAGGCAATGTACATCGTGGGGGAAACGGTCTTGCCGGTTTGACCAACCTGTTCATCGTGTGGTCGCCAGCCCGCATCAACAACAGCACGAGAGGCACCAACGCCGGCGCCAAGTGCATCCGCCAGGCTTTCAATGAGATGGAAATGCTCAGGACCCTTCAATCCCCGTCCGCCCGAAACAATGATGTCCGCTTCTGTCACATCCGGGCGCCCGGAAGCAACCTTCACTTGTTTCACGACGCTGGCAAAATCCCCGGATGTCAAGGAAATCGATTGCTTCTCCACGGTGGCGGTCCCTGTTACTGAAACCGCGGTAAATACATTCGGGCGTAACGTAAAGACTTTGGCTGGAGTTTTCACGCGAACGTCAATCAATGCCTTTCCCGCAAAAACGGGTCGCGTTGCAATCACATCTCCGCCTTCCACTTTCAGTGCAACACAATCCGCTGCAAGGCCCGCGCCCATTTTCACCGCAACCCGCGGCGCAATATCCTTGCCCATCTGGCTTGCGGGAAGAAACACCAACTGGGCAGCTTCCTTTGCTGCCACTTCAGCAATAACCCTGGCAACCGCCGTGTTCGAGTGGTTGGCAAGTTCCGGTGATTCAACAGCAACGACGCGCGTTGCCCCATAGTTGCCGAGTTCTTCGGCGGGGCCCGCAATTCCCTGTCCCACCACAAGGGCGACAAACTCCGCCCCCAACTGATCCGCTATTCCACGCGCGGCCTTGACAGTTTCGAACGCTGATTTCTTAAACTTGTTCTCTCGCGCTTCTGCAAATGCTAGAACTTTCATTATCGCTTCCGGTGTGTTGTGATTATATCACTTTTGCTTCTTCGTGCAACAAACGGATCAACTCGGGAACTGCCGACTTATCCGTACCCAGTATTTTTCCTGTCCCTTTTGCCGGGGGTTTGCGCATCTGAAGGGTCTCTACGCGGATCTCAGCAGGAGCCGCGGGTTTCTCCTGAATCGGCTTGGTCTTCGCTGCCATAATACCTTTCAACGACGGGTAGCGGGGTTCATTCAAACCCTTTTGGGCAAGTATCACGACGGGTAGTTTCGTCTCCACAACTTCGTGTCCGCCTTCAATTTCGCGTTCACACGTGACCTTGTCATTCTGAATGTCCAGCTTCACCACAACAGCAACAGATGGATAGCCGATCATTTCTGCAACCAGCGTTCCCACCTGCGCATCATCATAATCAATGGATTGTTTACCAAAGAGAACGACATCCGGAGCCGTGGCCTTGATTTCTTCCGCCAAACCAAAAGCCACGGCGAATGAATCACGCGGTGAGTCGTCCTTGAGCAGAACCGCTTTTTCAACACCCATGGCCAGCGCTTTTCGCAGGGTCTCCTTGTGGGGGTCTCCTCCAAGGCTTATCACTGTGAGCTCGCCACCAAATTTTTCTTTGAGCTTCAGCCCTTCTTCGATGGCAAATTCATCATACGGACTGAGCATGTGGTTTACACCCGCCTTGTCCACACTAACATTGTCGCCAGCAACCTTGATTTTTGTCTCGGTATCGGGGACATGGTTCACACAGACTACAATCTTCATTACTCCTCCAACTTGGGAACTCTCTCAGGGGAAAAATGCGGTGATTCATATACGGGGTGCATCAATATAGTTACTGTGCTGTAGAAAGGCAACGGTGTTGTTTCCGAACACCCATCTCTCATTCCGCTTTATTGGCGCGTTGACTTTCTGCCGTGTTTTTGGTATGTTAAGTTCGAGATAGCATCACATCAGTTGATACTTCCAGAAGGATAATCAGATGGCACAGCACAAATCGGCGGATAAACGGGCGCGCGGTTCAAAAAGAAAGGCCGTTCGAAACAAGGCTTCTATTTCCCGCATGCGCACAGCAGTCAAGCAGGTCCGCACGAGTACCGACAAGGAAAAGGCGCTTACTGAACTGAAGAAGACGGTGAAGTTACTGGATCAGCTTGCTGCAAAGGGTGTCATTCACAAGAACAAGGCTGCGAATGACAAGTCAAAGTTGACCAGGCATGTGAACAAACTGAAATAAGAACTGCAAATACTGAAATGAGAAGGCCTCTCCAGTACGTGAAGAGGCCTTTTTCTTTTCCCATCTGTGGTACGGAATCAGCTTCTGGACTCCGCATGTTGGTGACGTGCCATCTCCTGCAATTCCGTTATGCGCTTGTCGAACCGTTCGATCTCTGACGGCTGCTGTTCGCGCAATACCCTGTAGGCGGCAATTGCCTCCGTATATTCCCCTTGATTTGCGTAGATTTCCGCGAGGGTTGCTGTGACAATTTTCGGTGCGGGGTGGGATTGCTGCGCCTCGGCTTCGCTGCTCACATTCTCAAACGGTGCGGCACTGATTTTTGCCGACTTGAGGCGCTGAAGAAGATACTCTACCGTTCCCTGTCCGGCCGGATTATTTTCCGCTTCAAGGTATGCTTCCAGTTTTAATGTACCCTTGCGCTCTCCGAGTTTCTTCGCCCGATCCTCTGCGAACGCCTTGAATGCTTCTTGCTCACGCTGTTCCGAGCGACGGAGGAGTTCGGTGACAGTGGGATTATCGGGGACAACGCGCAACGCCTTTCGATACTCCAGCATAGCCTCGATATGCCGGCCCAGTGCTTCAAACGCCTTGCCGAGGACAAGATGAGCAGCGGCGTAGTTCGGGTGGGTTTTCAATCCTTCAATACACAGCTCCGCGGCCTGCTGGGCTTTTCCTTCCAGCAAATAATAAGACGCCAGTCGCGCAAATACCGGAGACCGGGAATTGGCAGTGTGTTTTGCCTCAAGTGCGGGAATATACTTCGCAGAATCCTGGGTGTAAAACACGTGGACTAACCTCCTTTATGTGTATGCACCTGCCGGGCGACCCATGCGTGCTTCAGGGACATAATCGACACCCACGTGAACCCGAGAAAGAAGAGAAGCTGAAACGGTACAGCCGCAATCTCTAAAAAATAAATTGAAGATGCAACACCGAAGAGGCAATAAATTGCAAGAAGCATTTCCACCACCACGGTCGAATTGATCTTCAATGGAACATAGTTCTTATCGATCCATGAATCGTTTTTGCCCATGATGTTATATTTGGGAGTTCGAACAAATTCGCTCTTCTTCTTGAAGAGTCCTTCGATAACCGCGCGGCTGTTGTTCACGGCAAAGCCCATGCTGCCCGCCATGAAGACCGGAAAAAGGAAAATGCGCCTCCGCCAGTCAGTGTAGACGTCGCGCTGCGAGAAGAGATAAAACAGGAACGAGCCGATGAACGCAAACACAAATACCGACATAAAGGTAAAGTACTGCTCGTGCATCCCTCCGTGCTTGATAAACACCAGGGGAACATTCAACACGCCCGCCAACACAATAAACGGGAAGACCAGATTATTTGTCAGATGGAACGTAGCATGCACTTTTACCTTCAGCGGCAGGTGGGACTTCCAGACTGCCGGAAGGATCTTTCTCGCAGTTTCAATGGCACCTTTTGTCCACCGGAACTGTTGGGATTTTAGGGCGTTGATTTCCGATGGTAGCTCGGCGGGGGAGGTAACGTCATTCAGGTACTTGAATTTCCACCCTCGTAATTGGGCTCTATAGCTCAAATCGAGGTCCTCGGTAAGTGTATCGGCCTGCCAGTTACCCGCGTCCGAAATGCATTCCTTGCGCCAGACCCCGGCCGTACCGTTGAAGTTGATAAAGAACCCCGCCTTGTTACGCACCGACTGCTCAATCACAAAATGTCCGTCCAACGCCATGGCTTGTGTGCGCGTAAGCAGCGAATATTCCCAGTTGAGGTGTTCCCAACGGGTCTGAACCATACCAACGCGCAGGTCACCGCTAAAATGTGGTACGGTCTTGAGCAGGAAGTCGGGCTTGGGAACAAAGTCCGCATCAAAAATCGCTATGAACTCTCCGCGCGCATCCTCCAACCCTTCCTTTAATGCCCCTGCTTTAAATCCTTCCCGATTACTGCGACGGATGTGCTTGATATCGAATCCGAGTTTGCGGTAACGGTCCACGTGGGCAGCCACAACGTTCACCGTCTCATCGGTGGAATCATCCAGCACTTGAATCTCCAGCTTGTCCTTGGGGTAGACCATTGCACAGGATGCATCGATAAGCCGTCCGACCACGTAGATTTCATTGTAGACAGGAAGCTGAACAGTCACCACGGGGTAATGCGTCATTTCCCCGGCAGTTGCTGACCTCATTCCCCGGAACTTCAGGTAGTAGTAGATCATGATGAACCCGTGCGATCCGAAGACAAAGAGTACCGAAAGCGACAGGATGTAGGCAAAGAGTATCAGTTCTTCCATAAATGTATGTTACGACACCTCTGTTGTGATGTGATGGTGTTTAATAGTCGCCCGTGTGTCCGGCCACGTGCCGGACACGGGGTAAAGATCTTACCAACCCGAAACCGTCTCGAGAATAACATCTTCCGTCAACTTGCGAATCGCTTCGCCCAACCCTTGCTCGCGTTGCGAAAGTCCGCCCCCGGAGTCATAGTCGCCCCAATTGGAAAGTGTCTTCTCCCAGACTTTCTTTCGCAGCTTCATATCCTGAAATGTAAACCTGACCGATATCGTGATGCGCCTTTTGCTTACCTCTTCACCCTGTCCGACGACCGCAGGAGCATCGGAGACCGAAGCAATGATGCCTTCCAGGATACAGTCGGAAGTATTCCGATCCGCGACCTCAAGACTATTGTCACTAATGAACCCATTTGTCAGTTCGGTGGTGAATTTCTCCCGTAGCCCCGGTTCGCCAAAGCCCGACTGATCATCGACAAGCGGGATCCCGATCGTCTTGAGGTGCGGTGGCACAGACGCCCCGGTAAACGAGTACGGGCACCCCGTGAATCCGACGAGAATACACAACAGCACTATGGCATTACACCAGGACAGCGTCTTCACGCGAGTCCGTATTCCTTGATTTTTCGGTAGAGTGTACGTTCGCTGATATTCAGTGCCCGTGCTGCAACCCGCCGATTGCCCTTGAACCGTTCCAGCGCTTCGGTAATGAGCCGTTTCTCCATTTCCTGCAACGACAAATCGGTACTGCCCACCTGAACATAACCGGAGGGCTGTACTGATTGCGACGTGGAATCAAACGTATGCAGCCGTTCCGTCAGGAAGTTTCTCAATTCCAGCATGTTGCTCTTGATATCCAGCAAGGCGCGGAGGATCAACTCCCGCTCCGCCTGCTCAACACTTTTGTTGACATGGACGGGAAGATTGCGTTCTTCCTGCGGGCGAAATTCTTTCAAATACTTCTGCACATCCTGCGCGTTCAAGTATCTCCCTTTCTCAATCACCAACATGCTTTCGACAACATTACGCAACTCCCGAACATTTCCCGGCCAATGGTATGACTTGAGAATGGTCATCGCGTCATCCGCGATACCCGCGAAAGGCACGCCATTCTTCTGTGAAAACTCCCCGGCAAAATGCCGGACGAACACCGGAATATCATCCGGTCTGCTGCGCAGCGACGGGACGGCAATGTTCACTGATCGAAGCCTGAAGAACAAATCCGCGCGAAACCGGTTGTGGCGGACTTCGGTTTCCAGGTCCTTGTTGGTTGCCGTTATTACACGGACGTCCACATGACGCGGGACAGATGACCCGACACGGAGAAACTCTCCATTCTCCAGAATGCGAAGAAGTTTGACCTGAGCCGAGAGCGGCATCTCCCCAATTTCATCGAGAAAGATTGTTCCGTTGTCAGCCAGCTCGAAATATCCTTTCCGTTGTTCCGATGCGCCGGTGAACGAACCACGCTCATGGCCGAACAATTCGCTTTCGATAATGCCTTCCGGGATTGCACCGCTATTCACGGTGATCAGCGGCTTCTTGTTCCGGTTGCTTGCCGCATGAATTGCGCGCGCAATCACTTCCTTCCCCACGCCACTCTCACCGGTGATCAGCACCGTGATATCCGTCGGAGCAACCTGTTCCACCACTTCAACGATTCTCTTCATCACCACAGATTCGCCGAGGATCCCGTGTTCTTCCTGGAAACTCCGGCGTGGTGTATATGTCGCCGCGGTCGGCATTATCGTGTCACCACAAACGAATCAACATTGTAGGTCTTCTTGATCCCTGCACTCTTCGCTTTCGCTTCATCATATGTCGTGTAGTTGCCGACATGCACCGTGAAGAGCGAGCGCCCATCTTTCATCTTGTTGATCACTTCCACAGGAAAGCCCAGATCTTCAAAGAAGAGTTTCTGCTTTTCCGCATTCACGAGTGTGGAGTACGCACCCACCTGTAATGTGAACTGCCCCTGGAGTGTCACGGGTTTGCGCTGGCCCGACGGCTCCGTGACCACAGCTTGCGTCTCTTCTGCAATCCCTTTGGTGTTCACTGTTTCGTTGCCGGTGACATGCTTTGAGTTCGGGTATTCTTTTTTCAATTGATTCATTTTGAGCTCGGCCGTTCTGTACAAGCCGATGGAATGATAGAATTGATACACTTTATGGAGTGCGTCGTCTGCCCATTCGCTTTTCGAATAGTTATCAACGATGCCCTGATAGATACGCACCGCATCGGCACCTTCCCTGGTGAGAAGACCTTGAATGTACAGGACGCCGGGACTGTTCGGATAACGATCGAGAAGTGAAGGCAATTCCGCCTGCACGGCTTCTGGTTGACCGTTCTCGATCATCGCAATGTACTTGTTCAGTTGCTGCGCATCCTGCGAGTACGCCGAAACCCCGATTAGAAATATAATTATCGTCAGGAACTTCGTCATTCGGTTTCTCCTATGCCGCTTCTACGGACCGTGTGTATGCGCCGGCCAGCACAGTGCCGAACAGCGTCACCGAGTTCGTCCGTTCGATCTGTACCATCACATACTCCCCGGCCCGCTCATCCGTGTGGGGAAACACAACCATCTTGTTGGTATCGGTACGACCAATAAATTCATCTGCGCCTTTTCTGCTCGGTCCATCAACGAGAACGCGCTCTGTTGTGCCTACAAGTCTCTTATTCAGGTGTGATGAAATGTCCTGCTGCAGCCGCGTAATCTCGTACACACGCCTTCCCTTTTCTTCTTCGGAAACATCATCCACCATTTCCCATGCTTTGGTGTTCTCGCGGGGTGAGTACTTGAACGTATACGCACCGTCGTATTGAACCTCCTGCATCAACCGGACCGTCTGTTGATGCTCTGCCTCGGTTTCCGTCGGGAAGCCGGAGATGATGTCTGTCGTAAGACTGACCCCGGGCATTGCCTTTCTGATCTTTTGAATGAGACCCAGATAGTGTTCGACAGTATACGTTCTGTTCATGAGTTCAAGAATACGGTTCGAGCCGGATTGGACGGGAAGGTGAATATACTTGCAGAGATTATCGTACCGCGCAATCGTATCGATCAACTTGTCGGACATATCCTGTGGATGTGACGTAGTAAACCGGATACGCACACGCGGGTCGACTTCTGCAACACTCTTCATCAGATCGGCGAAGTCATGACCGTCGTCGATGTACGAATTTACATTCTGTCCGAGCAGTGTAACCTCCCGGAAGCCCCGGCTTGCCAGCGTCCTCACTTCCTCCACAACACTCCGGAGAGAACGGCTGCGTTCGCGTCCGCGGGTAAAGGGGACAACGCAGAAGGTGCAGAATTTGTCGCAACCACGCATTACCGAAATCCACGCGCTGATGCCTTCGGTTCTCAGTGGCTCAATGTCTTCGTACGTCTCCACTTTGGAGAGGCGGACCGCGATTCCCTTTTCACCTTCGGAGGCACGCCAGAGGAGATCGGGAAGCTTGCGATATTCATCCGGCCCGACAACAATATCCACCATCTCCTTCTCTTCGATCAGGTCCTTGCGCAGGCGCTCCGCCATGCAACCAAGCACCCCCACGATCAGGTCGGGTTTCTGCCGCTTGTAGCGATGGAAAAGCCCGAGCCGACCGTGAATTCGCTGTTCTGCATTATCCCGGATTGCGCAGGTGTTCACAAGAATCACGTCCGCTTCAGCGATTTCGTTCGTGAACCCGTATCCGGACTTATCCAGCACCCCGCCGACAAGTTCGGAGTCTGCCATGTTCATCTGGCAGCCATATGTTTCTATGTAGATTTTTTTCAAGACCAGTACATCTGACAAGATGAGTGTAGAAAAGCGCAGCTAATCTATCCAGATGGTGACATAAAATCAATTATAGCCACGATGCGAATCCGTTAATTCTTTTTAATTTAGGCGATTTCGCTCAAAATACTGCCATAAATGCCAATTCCTACTAAGGCATCACGTGTGAACGATGTCTGCCAAAATGTTTGATTCCCCTTTCAACTTTTGTATCTTGGAACCGCAACCCACTTTTTGTCAGACCCAGAAATCATCCCATGATGCCCTCAGACCTTCTCGCCAATATCACGACCAAAGCTAAATCTCTCAAGCGAAATATTGTTCTCCCCGACTCAACAGACGAACGGGCAATACAGGCGGCACGGATTCTCGTTGACCAGGGAATCGTCAACCCGATTCTTGTTGGAGACGGCAACGCGATCGCCGCACAGGCGGAAAAGACCGGTACTTCCCTGTCGGGAATCCGCGTGATCGACCCAAAGACATCGGAGAGACTGAGCGATTTTTCACATGTCTTCTTTAATTTAAGGAAGGCGAAGGGGCTGACGTTCGAAGCGGCCCAGAAGCAGATGACCCAGCCTCTCTTTTTCGGCGCGATGATGGTGCGCGAGGGAATCGCCGATGGCAGCGTTGCCGGCTCTCTCTCCACGACCGGCGATGTGTTGCGCGCGGCAATTCAAGTGATCGGCCTTGCCGAAGGAATCAGTGTTGTTTCCAGTTTCTTCCTCATGATTTTCCCGCAGCAGGTATACTCCTTTGCAGATTGCGCCGTTGTGCCTGACCCGACCGCCGAACAGCTCGCCGATATCGCGATTTCCACAGCGCAAAACCACAAACGTCTGACCGGTGAAGAACCCCGCATTGCCATGCTTTCATTCTCCACAAAAGGGAGCGCCGATCATCCACTCGTCGAGAAGGTGCAGAAAGCCACCGCGCTTCTTAAGAACAAACAGCCGGGCTTGACGGCCGATGGGGAATTGCAACTCGATGCGGCGATTGTGCCAAAGGTCGCACAAAGCAAGGCACCCGGCAGTCCTGTTGGCGGCCGCGCAAATGTGCTCATCTTCCCCGACCTCAATGCTGGTAATATCGGTTACAAGCTTGCGCAACGGCTCGCCGGCGCTGAAGCAATCGGCCCCATCGTGCAGGGTTTACGAAAACCGGCGTTTGATCTTTCGCGCGGTTGCAGCGTGAGCGACATCGTCAACGTGGCAGCGATTAATGCCGTAGTGGGGGCGGTGTGAGAAATCTTCGGTATTGCAAAAGTCGGTGAAGGTTCGGTAAGTATCGGATGACAACAGTGATCCCGCAGAGACGCGCAGAGACGTCCCTGCGAGAGTGTGTTGATGACTATACCACCGTCCAGTTCATTGTTACTTCAAACGGTTGGTTCGTCGTTGCATCAAATCCGATGAACTTGAGCACCCATTGTTGACCCCCCTCGATACCGGAGTATTCGCCCAGCTCGATGTTTCCATTCTTTGGGAAAACATCGTTGGGCGACGGGTTGGTCAGCGAATCCGTGAATTGTTCTGCCGGGAAGCTCAGAATAACCTGCGTCAGCCGCACATCAGTGCTGGGAGAGGCAAAGATCTTCATCCCTTGAGTTCCTGACTCAAGATGCATGGTGAAACTTGGAGGTGTGCTGGCCGGTGGAATGAGGGGATTTGAATCCTTCTTGCTGCAACCTGCGATGAGTAGTGTTGCTCCTACAAGGAACAACGTGAGAGAATGTTTCATGGTGGACCTCAAAATGTTTGTGGGGTATGCTTGTGTTACAACAAAGTATACGACCGGTATCGCCGATTTTTTCCTGCATATTGATGTAGGCGGAATTGTATGGGACTAAGTCGATAGGGATGAAACTTCTGATCATAGGCGCCACGGGGGGCACAGGCCGCGAACTTGTACAACAAGCGTTGGAACACGGGCATCACGTTACTGCCTTCGCCCGCGATCCTGCAAAGGTCAAGATAAAACACGAGCGACTCGTGGTCGTGAAGGGAGACGTGCTCGACCGCACAAGTGTCGAGTTGGCGGTCAAAGGAATGGACGCCGTCCTCTCAGCCCTCGGCCATAAACGATGGATTATACCCACAAGAATCGTTTCGGAAGGGACAAGGAACATTGTTACCGCGATGGAGAAACACGGTGTGCGAAGGCTGGTGTGCGAAACGTCGCTCGGCGTCAGTGATAGCCGGGGAAAGCTCGGACTCTACTATACACTCTTTGTCATTCCGGTAATCGTGTTTTCTTATTTTCGGGATAAGGAACGGCAGGAAAAACTCATAAAAGAAAGTGGACTCGACTGGATCATCGTTCGTCCGGGGCAATTAACCAACGGCAAGAAGCGGGGCAAATATCGTAGCGGATTGGATATCGGCAACTACGTGACGACAGTCTCCATATCGCGTGCTGATGTTGCTGATTTCATGTTAAAGCATCTCACTGGCGACATATACCTGCACAAAACACCCGGCGTCGCTTACTAGACCCTGTCTGGTGTCCTGAACCTCCCCACGAGTCTTCCAGCAGGCATCACTTTTTCCCCACCACGCTCCTCACCCACGCAAGCAGCAATACAAGCGATGCAACCGCGACAATTATTGGTGAGGAAGGAAAGTCGAACACAAAGGCAAAAAACAGCCCGATGAGTGGACACACTGCTCCTATAATGGCCGAAAGTAAAAAAATCATCTTCACCCTCCGTGCCAGCAACATCGCCGCAACCGGCGGGACAACCAGGAATCCAAACACAAAAATATCTCCCACCATGTGTGTCGCTACAGAAATAACCACCGCGGCAATGGTATAGAAGAGCCCTTCCCAGAACGATGATGTGAAGCCCTGTGTTCCCGCCGTCTCTGCATCAAACGAGATGTACGTAAACTCCTTGAAGAACAGGAGATGTACGGCCATCGCAACCACGAACACACCGAGCATCAGATAAAAGAGTTCCGGCGTCACGAACAGGATATCCCCGCGCAGGAGGTTTTCAATCTCCGAGACTTCCACCATTGGTGTCTTTTGCATGATAAGTATGCGCGCGGCAATCGAAAACACAAACACGAAACCAAGCACTGCATCGTTGGGAATCTTCTTGTGCGTCAGAAGTCGTGAGAGCAGCATGACTGCGACAATTGTCACGGCGAGCGAGCCGACCGTATGAGGCACCATGAAGAATGGAAGGAAGGTCAGCGCGAGGCCGAGTACTGAGACCTGCGTGAGTACGGCACCAAGAAAGACCACACGTTTTGCGACGATGTACACACCGAGGAACGAACACATAACGCCGACAAGAACACTGCCGTACACCGCGTACGGAAACTCACTGAAGAGTGTCGAGACAATCTCACTGCTTCCCATCGTCAACTCCCGGCAGGATTACTTTCATCCCGCCAACATTCATCACTTTCACAGGCATGTGGTATAAGGCGGACAGGTTGTGAGCCGTCAGCACGTCCTCCACATCACCAACCTGGAAGGTGTGTGATTCCACCATTGCAATCCGCTTGACGTAGTTCGCCATATCGTCAAGCATATGGCTCACCATGATGACGGTAAGCTGGTCCTGGTCATGAAGGGTGTGGATGAGCTCCAGGATGGAGTTCTTCGATGAAAGATCCATGCCGTTCGTCGGTTCATCCAGAACGAGAATCGCCGGTTTCGAGGCAAGTGCGCGGGCAATAAGAACGCGCTGCTTCTGTCCGCCTGAAAGTTGTTTGAATGCCATGTCCCGTATGTCCTCGATATCCACGTGGCGCATACTCTCCAGAACAATCCTGCGGTCCCCTTCTTGTGGTGAACGCAACAGCCCGATCTGCCGGTATCTGCCCATCAGTACCACTTCCTCGACAGTATAGGGCATGATGTAGTCAACGGTGTCGCGCTGCGGCACATACCCGAAGCGGACCGGCTCCCCGGACGGAGCGCCGACCTGCACTGTGCCGGCGAGCGGCTTCAGCGTTCCGAGGATTGCGCGCAAGAGCGTTGTCTTGCCCGCGCCGTTCGGCCCGACGAGACCGAAGTAATCGCCTTCGTTGATCGCGAAGGTCACGCCCGTCAGTACAACCTTGCGGCCGTAACCAAGCGTGGCGTCGTGGAATTGAATAAGGGGTTTCATTGCCTCTCCCGTAAGAAGGCCCCGTCCTTCTCATCTGAAGGACAGGAATGGGTGCTGTCTATTTCAACGCGCCTGCAAGTGTCTTAATGTTGTACTCCATCATGGAGATATAATCCTTTGCTGCTTCCACGCCGCCGGAGGAGGTGGGAAGCTGCAGCACCTTTGCGTTTGTTGATCTCGCAATCTGCTCAGGTGCACCGGTATCGTAGAACGGCTCGACGATAATTGCCTTGATGTTACCGGCGCGGACGAGGTGTATCAACTCTGTCGTATGACTCGGACTTGGCGGAATACCCGGCTTTGGCTCAACCTGGTCTGCGACAACGAGCCCGAGCCAGTCTGCAAAATATGGCCAGCTCTTATGGAATGTCACTACCCTGTTTCCCCTAAACGGTTTCATCGTGGCTTCCCATTCTGCAATCTTTGCATCAAGCTTTTTGAGATATGCATCGGCGTTCGTTCTAAAGAACGGCTCATCTTCCGGTGAAACTCTCACGAGCGATGCAATAATCCCCTGAACAATCGTTCGCACATTGCGGGGATCAAGCCAGTAGTGCGGGTTACCGTGGCGATGCACGTCCCCCTGACTTGCATCAACCTTTTCGGGAACGTCAAGCTTTGAGATCCCTTTCGAGAGATCAACCACATCGAGGTTCGTGTTACGCGACCCGTCAATAATCTGGGGAGCCCACATCTCGAGTTCCATGCCGATCATCAGGAAGATATCTGCTGATTTCAGCTTCATCATGTAGCTCGGTTTCACGTCTACGAAGTGTGGATTCTGATTGCCGCGCACGATGAAATCCACCTTCACCCGGTCGCCGCCGATCTGTTGTGTGATATCCGCAAGATCAGGAAGCGTGGTAACAACTTTGACCATTGCCTGCGCATGGAGAGAAAGCAGTATGGTCAGCAAGAACATAACGCAGTGTTTCATGATTTGTGATTTTCCTTCTTGATAGCTGTGTCGTTGTGTCTCTGTCCGTCCCGAAAGCGGGACGAGACCTCGTCTCGAAAAAAGTCGAGACGGGTGGTTTTCTTTTACTTTAGAACGGATGCGCCTTGTGTGGCCCCAATGAGAATAGCACTTGTAATCCAACAGAGTTCACCGATTGTGAGAACCCTGGCAACTCGTCCGTTCTATTCTGATACTGGAGTCGCAGGCCGAGCGTTTCCTCAACAGGATAATACCCGAAGAATACCGCCACAGCCCTCGCCTCGTCATCCTTGCTGTATGGCGACTGGCTCCAATCGAAGCGTCCGCCCACACTGAAGATCTTGAAGAACTGATAGTCGGCAAAGAAGTACAACCCGGCGGTGTGTACATCCTTCCGTTCCGGGTTCCCGTTCACATCAACAAACTGATTCAGATCTCTGTCCTGGCTTGCCGTGCGAATATTGTAGAGAAACTCTCCCTGCAACACCAACGCAGTATACGCTGACGGTTTGTACTTGAACTTGAAATCGTAATTCCAGTACCAGAAACGGTCCCGGTTGTACGGATCGTGTATTCCAGTATAAGCGCTGATGCCTGTCTCAAGATCGCTGTAATCACCAAGTGTGAAGAATCCCATCAGCCGTGCAGAAGTTGCATACGTGGGTTTGTTCCCACTCGTGTCTTCGATACCGGTCGCTTCACCGATTGCCGCTCCACGGAGGATATCGACGGTCAACTTGCTGTAGACATCGCCTGTTGGCAGTAGTACGCTTGCAGAGAGGCCGAGATCGTTAAGTCCCTCTTCGCCAAAGAACCGTTCCTGTGATAATGGCTGGGTGATAAACGACCATGTATGGGGGTGCTGCAGGTTGAACTTGCCGAAGTCGACACGATACTTTCCGAGCCGGAGGTTGATGTCGAGGGGAAGGCCGCGCAAAACTGTCGCATAGAGTTCTTCCAGCCCGAGTTTCCCTGCTTCAAGATCGGGACCGGGGAGCGTCAACACCACGTCGGCTTTTGCGTAGGGATTAAGGTACGATGAGATGGCGATTTCCAACTCCTGAAACGAAAAGTCGGGCTGGCTGAATTTTCGCGTCGCCGGGAGTTTCTCGCCGTCATTCGTTTCAAGGAGAAACCGCGGAATCACGCTGATATCGGGATTCAGGCTTGTCTGGGCAAAAAGAGATCGCGTGAGCATCAGAAACACCATCGCGATGAAGCTCGGGTAGCGCAACATAATTGTCCTCCTGAAAAAAGTCTCTGAGCCCGCCAGGTAGATTGACGGGCTATGCACTTATTGAGTTATCGAAGAGAGAACAGTCAGGACTGCGGAGGGCCGCGTTTGCCGGAGTAGAACAGATCCGTGTGGAGTGTGCGCTCAATCGAGACCGGGATATGACCGAGGTAAAAAGTGACACGGATGTTTGTCGGAAGATATGTTACTGCCGTGGAGACACGGAGCGTGGATTGCACACAAGCAAGGCACTGATTGCGCTTGTACAGCGGAACGTGGATCTCCTTGTCACCACAGTCGTGGCTTGAAAACGCGGGGGTGGTATTGGGCATGATGTCGTGCACATCGTTGTGCCCGACCTCAAGCAGAACCCCTGTCAGCACATAAGCGGCAAGAATCAACCGTGCAGCGGTATCTCGGAGATGCGGATTCATTGCTTTGAATATACTTGGATGAACGGGGAGAAGCAAGGTCGAATGGGGTGCCCGTGGTTCTGGAGTCTGAATCCGCACTCTTCGGTAAATCACTGGAATCATTGTCTCCTTTCTCTTAGATTGGCTTCGCCTCTGTTCTTCCCCGATCTTCATGATTCAACATTTAAGGAGTTGTCTATGCATCGCCATCCTTTCGCGTTCATCTCTTTGTTCTGTGCTCTCTGTCTGCTGACTGTTTCCACTTTCACACAGAATCATTCTCCCATCGCGCCGCCCAAGGCCGCAATTGTTCCAACGACACTTGAGAAGCACGGTCATACCCGGACCGATAATTATTTCTGGCTCAAAGAGCGCGAAAGCCCGGCGGTGATGGAATACTTGAACGCTGAGAACGCGTATCTTGATACGATAATGGCACCAACGCGGGCATTGCAGGAAAAACTATTTGAGGAGATAAAGGGACGCATCAAACAAACGGATACCTCGGTGCCATACAAACTTGATGACTACACCTACTACACCCGGTATGAAGAAGGGAGGGACTATCCGATCTACTGCCGGAAGAAGGCAACCGGCAACGCAGAGGAAGAAATTATGATTGATGCGAATGCGCTTGCTGCCGGAAAGGGGTTTCTTGCCGTCGGTGGACGTGAAATCAGTTCCGGGCAGAACCTGATCGCATTCGCAGTTGATACCATGGGGCGACGACAGTATACGATTTTCTTCAAGGACCTTTCTACGGGTGAAATGCTGACCGACGTTATCCCTTCGGCAACCGCTAATATGGCATGGGCAAATGACAATAGAACTCTCTTTTACACAAAGCAAGACCTTGAAACATTGCGGTGGAATCGGATTTATCGCCACATGCTTGGCACTGACCCGGCAACCGATGCGATGGTCTACGAGGAAGCCGACGAAACCTTCAACACATACGTGTTCAAGACGAAATCGAAGAAATACTTGATGATCGGTTCGGACCAGACGCTCAGTTCAGAGGTTCGTTACCTGGAGGCTTCAACGCCCACCGGTAAATTCAGCATATTCCGTCCGCGTGAACGCAACCACGAATACCGTATTGATCATTTCGGCGATCACTTCTACATCAGAACGAATCTTGCCGCGAAGAACTTCCGGTTGATGAAGACTCCCGTTACGGCAACCGGAATGGAACATTGGAAGGAAGTCATCCCGAACCGTGAAGACGTGTTGTTCACTGATTTCGAGACCTTCAAGGATAACCTTGTGCTCGCGGAACGAAAGAACGGTCTCACTCAAATCCGCATTGTTCCCTGGTCGGGGAAGGGGGAACACTACCTGCAATTCGACGAGCCGGCGTATGCCGCGTATCTCAGTGTCAATCCCGATTTCAACACACGGGTGCTACGGTTTAGTTATAGTTCCCTCACCACGCCAACTTCCGTGTATGATTATGACATGGCAACGCGCGAGCGAACGCTCCTCAAGCGCGATGAGGTGCTGGGAGGATACGATCCCGCCAACTATCAGACCGAACGGCTCTACGCAAAGGCAACTGATGGAACGATGATCCCGTTGTCCATTGTCTACCGCAAGGGGCTTAAGAAGGACGGCGCAAACCCCTGTCTGTTGTATGGTTATGGATCGTACGGCTCCAGTCTGGACGCCAATTTCAGCTCCGTAAAGGTGAGCCTGCTGGATCGGGGATTTGTCTATGCACTTGCACACATCCGTGGTGGTGAGGAAATGGGAAGACAGTGGTACGAAGACGGAAAGTTATTGAAGAAGAAAAACACGTTCACCGATTTTATTGCGTGCGCAGAACATCTCATCGGCGAACGGTACACCACACCATCGAAGCTCTTCATTCAAGGAGGGAGCGCCGGGGGATTGTTGGTTGGCGCCGTAATCAACATGCGACCGGAGCTTTTCAAGGGCGCAATCGCACAGGTCCCCTATGTCGATGCCGTTACGACAATGCTGGACGCCAGTATCCCTCTTACAACCGGTGAATACGATGAGTGGGGCAACCCGAACGACAAAACCTACTACGACTACATGCTTTCCTACTCGCCCTACGATAATGTGGAGGCGAAGGAATACCCCAATCTGCTTGTCACTACCGGCCTGCATGACTCGCAGGTACAATACTGGGAACCGGCAAAATGGGTGGCAAAACTCCGTGCATTAAAGAAGGACAACAACCTGCTGCTCCTAAGAATCAACATGGAGGCGGGCCACGGCGGCGCATCCGGACGGTACAAGAAATATCGTGAGACAGCGATGGAGTATGCATTCATCCTGCAACTGCTGGGGATAAGTTTGTGATTGCTGCAATTCCAGACGTTGGGACTCTGCGTCGAACGGCCGAACACGTGCAGTCCCTCCTCTCCGGCGAAGGCACCGGTCACGACTGGTGGCACGTCCATCGTGTGTGGCAGAACGCGAAACACATTGGCGCGGAGGAAGGCGCTGATATGTTCATCGTTGAGCTTGCCGCGCTGCTGCATGACATCGCCGATTGGAAATTCCATAACGGCGATGAAACGGCGGGGCCGCGTGCTGCGCGGGCATGGTTGGAAAAGATCGGCGTTGATGGCGTCGTGATCGAACGCGTATGCATGATTATCAAGGAAGTCTCATTCAGGGGCGCCGGTGTCCATACTGCACCGACGACGCTCGAAGGAAGAGTGGTGCAGGATGCCGACCGGCTTGATGCGCTCGGTGCCATAGGTATTGCGCGGGCATTCGCGTATGGTGGACATAAGCAGCGAGAAATCTATAACCCGGAGATATCTCCCGTTCTTCATCAATCGTTTGAGGAATACAAAACCTCGGCGGGCACGACAATCAATCACTTCCATGAAAAACTCCTGCTGCTGAAGGATCGCATGAATACTGATGCGGGGCGGCGGATCGCCGAAGAACGTCATCGGTTCATGGAAGAGTATCTCCAAACATTCCTCGATGAATGGGATGGCAGGCGGTAATTTCACGTCTCACCTGTCGTTGCTTTCACCCGATCTTTCCCTTATTATTCTCACGGTCGCTCTACTCACACTGGTCGCATCACCCATAAAGGACATCGCATGAAACGGCATCGTGTCGTATTCGTTGGTCTTGCTTGCCTCTCGCTCTTCGTCGCCGCAACACGGATGGACGAAGGCATGTGGCTGCTTGACGCAGTCGAGAAGCTCCCACTGTCATCGATGAAGAGCCATGGACTTGAACTCACTCCTAATCAAATCTACAGTGATACCGGAACGAGCCTGAAGGACGCCATTGTCTTGTTGCCCGGAGGTACGGGGACATTCATTTCCAACGAAGGACTCATCCTCACCAACCACCACATTGCATTTGGTGGAATTCAATCTCTCTCCTCCGTCCAGGAAGACTATTTGAAAGAGGGCTTCCTCGCAAAATCCAAAGATGAAGAACTCTCCACCTCATACACGGCGGAGATGGTCGCCAGCATGAAGGATGTCACCCGTGAAGTACTCGCAGTAGTCAGTGATTCGATGTCCGAGGAAGAACGGACGGCCGCCATCAAGAAGAAAACATCAGAAATAGAGGCGGAAGCAAAGGCGCAGACTGATCTGCGATGTCGTGTGTCGGAACTCTATGCCGGTGCGAAGTATTATCTTTTCATCTATGAGACGCTCAGCGATGTCCGTCTCGTGTTTGCGCCGCCAAGCAGCATCGGCAACTTCGGCGGAGAGGTGGACAACTGGACGTGGCCGCGGCACACCGGGGACTTCGCTCTCATGCGTGCCTACAGCGGTCCGGATGGCAAGCCCGCAAAATATGCAACGGAGAATATTCCCTACACACCCAGAGTCTTCCTACCGATTTCATCGAAGGGGGCCGAGGAGGGGAAGTTCGCCATGATCATGGGATTCCCGGGACGGACGTTCCGCTACAGGGATTATCCGGCCGTACAGCTCGCTCATGATGAATCACTTCCGCTCCTTATCGACCTGTATCGCACCAGTGTTGACATTACCGAATCGATTGGCAAGACAGACCGCGCAGCGGAGATCAAGTACGCTGCAAAGATTCGGACCGTTGCGAATGCATTCAAGAATTATATCGGCACGCTCGAAGGCATGCGGCGCTCGGACTTCTTGAACCTGAAGAAGAACCAAACCGAAGAATTCGCAGCATTTATTGCACGATCACCGGAACTGAGTAATACATATGGCAATCTCATGACTGATATGCAAAAAGCAACTGAAGAATACCGGAAAGTGAACCGGAAGAACCTCGTCATGTCAAATCTCACGCGGGCCGTGGAAGCTCTCGGCCTTGCCAACCGCTTTGTTCAATTTGCCAGGAACCCTCCACAAGATTCCCTGGGGAACACGCTGGAACCAACAGAGAAGGAACGTGGCCCCTTGCGGACATCAATTGCCGGCATGTTCAAGAACTACGATGTCCGTATTGACCGCGAGGTGATGGTGGCTTTGATATTGAAGTCGCTTGAAATGCCGCCCGAGCATCAGATCCGGATATTCAAGGAGGAGTTTGGCAGCAGCAGCGGCGATCAGCGGACGAACAAGGTGAGAAAATATGTTAACGGTTTGTACGAGGAAACCCACCTTGCAAGCATGGAAGAAGCCGGGAAACTGCTTATGGATGATGCGGACGATATTTTGGACGACCCGTTTGTGCTCCTTGCGCAAGAACTTTCAAAAGAGCAGGCGCCTGTCACCGCGGCCGTAAACAAGTACAACACTGCCATAGGGCCTTTGCGTCGCAAGTATGTCGAGGCATGGCTCAAGTGGAAACACGCAGATATCACGTATCCCGATGCCAACCGTACACTACGGTTTACCTACGGCCTGGTCGAATCGTTGCAGCCACGGGATGCGGTACACCTTTCACACTTCACAACATTGAAGGGGGTCATGGAAAAGGAAACCGGTGAGGATCCGTTCGTTGTTCCTGCGAAGCTGAAGGAATTATGGAAGAAGAAAGATTTCGGCGCGTACGCCGACCCGAAGAGTGGCGATGTACCCGTTGCGTTCATTGCCAACCTTGATATCACCGGCGGGAATTCCGGCAGTTCGGTGATCAACGGGCGCGGCGAGGTGATCGGGTCGTCATTTGATGGAAACTGGGAATCGGTGGTGGCAGATTATCATTTTCAACACGAGTTCAACCGCGCCATCAATGTGGACTCGCGCTACATACTGTTCATTATTGATAAGTTTGCAGGCGCTGAGAATATTATGAAAGAACTGGTAATCAAGTAACACGCTGCGAGAACCACAACGCCACAGCGACACGACGAAACACAGCGCGGATTGAGATTTGATGCTAAGCGTTGTTACTCGTAGTGCCGTTGTGTGGCTGTGGTTTATCTTAGCGGCGAGCTTACAACACCCAAAACTACCTTTCGCTTCGCGCCCGTCACCGACGGCAGGTTTGCCGGATTGCCGGCAAGTGTTTCGTTGGCAAGAATGGCAAAACAGATTGCTTCCTTCGCATCAGCGGAAACACCAAACCCGTCAGCGGATTTCACTACTGTTCCGCGGAAATACTCACGCAATGCCAGCGTGAAATACTCATTCCTCGCTCCTCCGCCGCTCACGATCAGTTCATCCACCTTCATCTTCTTGCCGAAACGCATATACGCATCATGGACTGCGAATGCTGTGAACTGCGAGGCGGTTGCTATAACATCCTCCTTGTCGTACTGTTGTACTCGTTCCAATATCCGGTCAACAAATTCCTTCCCAAACTCTTCCCGGCCGGTAGACTTGGGTGGCTTGCGCTTCAGGTATGGATGACTCTTCATCCACTGAAGAAGCTCAAGAATGACCATTCCCTTTGATGCCGTCCTTCCGTTCCTGTCAAATGGCAATCGATAGAAATGCTGCATCAATGCATCCACTACCATATTGCCCGGCCCAGTATCGAATGCAATCACATCACCGGGAGTACAATTCTTCGGCAACAGGGTCATGTTGGCAATACCGCCGATATTCAG
>CAZIHJ010000011.1:34808-48994 GCA_964538485.1 uncultured Chitinophagales bacterium
TGCTTGAACGATGTCGCCGCGCCGCTGCTCTTCACCCTCAACAACACCGCATCGATGCCGTCGAGTGACGTCCCGGACATAAGGCCGACGATAAGCTTGGTAGCCTGGGGATTCTGCCTGCCCGCAAATTTGCGATTCGGGATTCTGGTCATGACTGCCTCACTTGCTTCAATCCAAATTTCTTGCGTACAATGAGAACATGAACTCCCAAGTCCTTCTCGGTGCCCACATGTCCACCGTTGGTGGCGTACACACTGCCTTTGAACGCGGCACGCGTATCGGCTGCACCACAATGCAAGTGTTCGTGAAGAACAACAACCAATGGCACGGCAAGCCGCTGACCGATGAGGACGTTGCAAGCTACAAAAGCGCAGCAGCGAAAGCAAGCATTGCACCCGTTGTTGCCCATGCCGCGTATCTCATCAATATGTGCGCAACAAATCCCGCCACACTCAAGCAGTCACGCCTCGCGTTTGCGGATGAATTGGCGCGCTGCGAAGCATTCGGCATCAAGGCACTGGTATTTCATCCGGGTGCTCACGTTGGAGCAGGTGAACAAGATGGCATCAAAGCTATTGCGGAATCCCTGAACATGGTTCATGACAAGACGCCGGGCTTTTCAACGCTCAGCACGCTCGAGTGCACCGCCGGACAGGGAAGTGCAATCGGCTACAGGTTTGAACATCTGCGCGCAATCATCGATCTCGTTCATGAGAAAGACCGCATGGCGGTGTGCCTCGACACGTGTCATCTCTTCGCGGCCGGCTACGACATCAGCACGGAAACCGGCTGGGAAAAAACGATACGGGAGTTTGATGACATCGTTGGACTCGGCAGACTCGTTGCCCTTCACGTCAACGACTCGAAGAAAGGTCTGGGTTCGCGAGTCGACAGACACGAACATATTGGCAAAGGGTTGATCGGCCTGGCGGCATTTCGCATGCTGATGAACGATCCGCGCCTCTCTTCAATTCCTAAGATCCTTGAAACCGAAAAGAGCGAGGACATGCACGAAGACATTGAAAACATGGGCGTTTTGCGCTCTCTTGCACAAGGAAGAAAATCTTCATAAGTTTTTACGCCTTTCTCAACTTCAGTTGTCAAAACCATCATTCACCACATATCGAGGAGTATGCTTATGCGCTTTCTCACTGTTCTTTTTGCCTTGTGTGCTCTGTTCGTTGGCGCCACCGCCAGTGCAGACCATCACGAGAAGAAGGGGGTCATTGGCGACCTGTTGATGCAAACCGAATATGTCCAGAAACAGATCATGTCGCTTCAGGATGCAGTTCCGGAGGAGAAGTACAGTTGGAGGCCGGCCGAAGGTGTGCGTTCCATCGGCGAGGTGTTTAACCATATTGCATTCGGTAACTACGGTCTTCTTAGCTTCGGCGGGTATACGCCACCCGCAGATGCTGGATGGAGCATGGACCCTGCCAAATGGGATGCCGGAGTTACGGACAAGAAGGGGATTGCGGAGCGACTCACAAAATCATTCGACTATCTCAAAGCCACCATTGCAAAGGTGACTGACGCCGAACTTGAAAAGGAAGTGGATTTCTTTGGCAACAAAATGACGTTCCGAAGCTGTCTGCTTGTAACATTTGGTCATTTGCACGAGCACCTTGGACAGTCGATTGCATATGCGCGCTCGAACGGCATCGTGCCGCCATGGACAGTTGAACAGGCAAAAGCAATCAAGGATAAGATGGAAGAGAAGAAGTAGAAGGATAAATCTCGGGGCGGTGAATAGCCGCCCTTTGTTATCTTAAGGCGAAAGCCGCTTCATCATCCACGCACCACCCGACTGCAATTCGTACAACACCCGATCATTGAGTCGCGCAAAACGATGCTGCCAGAACTCGATGGCATGCGGCGTCACTCTGTACCCTCCCCAATGTGCCGGGCGCGGAATCGGTTTCCCCTCGTACTGCGCGCGTAAATCGTCGAATTGCTTATCAATGTACGCCCGACTTGGCACCACCTCGCTCTGGTGCGACGTCAGTGAGCTTAACTGACTTTCGCGCGGGCGTGTAGCAAAGTACGCATCAGACTCCTCGGGGGAAACTTTTGTTGCCTTCCCCTCAATACGCACTGCGCGGTTAATTTCCTTCCATAGAAAGACGAGAGCTGCCGAGGAATTCGCAGCCAACTCCCTCCCCTTTCTGCTGTTGTAGTTCGTATAGAAAACGAAGCCCCGCTCGTCCACCTGCTTGAGCAAGACCACCCGCGCAGATACTTGTCCGCTTGGAGTAGCGGTGGCAAGCGTCATCGCATCGTATTGGGGCAATTGTGCTGCAATTGCATCGGCATACCAGCGCTGGAATTGCTTGATCGGATCAAGGTCGAGAATGTGCTCGTCGAGATCGGGGATTACAATAGTCATCGGTCATCCGTGCTTATGGGAAATCAGTCAAATGATAAGCATTTACCTCTAACGGCTCAACTCCATTAAGCGGTTTTTTGCACTGGTGGGATTCACCGTGAAGCGCACCTTGCTACTTCCCCCAAACTTTCGTAGCATTGCGGCGCGCAAACGGCGCTTTGTATCTCCCACAACCCGGAGGTTGCAATGAACAAAAAAGTATGGATCGGTGCGCTCGTTGTATTTGTCGTAATATCCATCTGGGAATTCCTCGTCAATGTTGTGTTGTTGAAGGACCTGTACATGCAGACGGCATCACTGTGGCGACCGGAAGCGGAGATGAAATTCGGAGTGTTTTACATGGTGTACGCCATCCAGGCATTCTTCTTCACGCTGATCTTCTCCAAAGGATACGAAGGGAAAGGAATCGGTGAAGGAATCCGCTATGGGATTCTTGTCGGTGTGCTGATAGCCGTGGGCATGGGATACGGCACGTATGGCGCCATGCCCATTCCGTACGCGCTTGCCATGCAGTGGTTTCTCTATGGTGTTATTGAGTTTTTGCTTGCGGGGATCGCGGTTGCTCTGGTGTTCGGCAAGAATGCAATAGTCTCGTCTGTGACAAAAAGCTAGTCGATAATTCTGTGCAATTGTTTGACGACGCGTTCTTGAATTGAGAGCGCGTCGTTTCTTTTTATCACCCATCGAAACCATGAACGAATCGCTTGTCAGCATACCGCTCATCACCCTCGCCGCGGTGTTCCTGCTGATCGCTGTCCGAAGGATAGGAACATTCACATTCCAGATCTGGCAGGTGATGCTGCTCGGAGCAGGTATTGTCCTCGTATCCGGACAGATACCACTTGACGCGGCCTGGCATTCCATCAACCTTGATGTGATGCTGTTTCTCTTTGGGATGTTCGTGGTCGGACATGCGATCGAGGAGAGCGGCTATCTTGCGCATGTTTCTTATCAGTACTTCAAACGGGCACGTTCACGGGATTCGTTGCTGCTGATGCTGCTCTTCGGTGGCGGTATTGCGTCTGCATTCCTGATGAACGACACACTCGCCATCGTCGGCACGCCGGTAGTGCTATTGCTTGCCCGCAAGCATGGTATGTCGCCGAAACTCTTGCTCATTGCACTCGCGTTCGCCGTTACCATCGGCAGTGTCATGAGCCCCATCGGCAATCCCCAGAACCTCCTGATCGCACTCAATGGACAGATGGACAATCCGTTTCTTACCTTCCTCCGATACCTGTTGCTACCCACCCTGCTCAACTTGTATATCTCTTTTCTGCTGCTTAAAAAAATGTTTCCCGATGATTTCCAGGATGCGGAGTTGACCCATTCTCAGGAACCAATCCGTGACCATCATCTGGCATTCCTGGCGCGGGTATCGCTGAACATTGTTCTGGTTCTCGTTGCCGCCAAGATTGTCACGGCTGCAATCTTCCCCGCCATTGATTTCCGGCTCACGCATATTGCTCTCGCAGCATGTCTCCCGATTGTCGTTGGTAGCCCGAAGCGTTGGCGCATCCTTCGCGGCATCGATTGGCATACGTTGACCTTCTTCGCGGCAATGTTTGTGCTGATGGAAAGCGTCTGGCTGACGGGATTCTTCCAGAAGACAATCTCGGATTTTCACATCCCCGTAACATCCATCGAGATGATTCTGGCAATCAGTGTGTTGTTGAGTCAGTTGATATCCAACGTCCCCTTGGTTGCACTCTATCAACCGTTGCTCATGAATGCAGGCGTCACAACTGCGGAACTGATGGCGCTTGCGGCAGGAAGCACGATTGCGGGGAACATGTTCATTCTCGGGGCGGCGAGCAACGTGATTATTATTCAGAACGCGGAGAGACGGACGAAGCAGACGATCACATTCGTGGAGTTTGCACGGGGTGGCATTCCGCTTACGATACTGAACACCTTCGTCTATTGGGTGTTTCTGAAATTCTTCTGAATTGAACCGCCATGACGCCAAGAGCGCCAAGTGATGAGCGAGTTCTTCGCGAGTGGAATAGCTCGTTTGTGTACTCTTGCATTTCGAGAAGGCGGGCGATTCTTCATTCCTCATCAACCATTACGGCTTCCCACCCAACATTCGCGCCGGCAATAAGATAATGGACTTGATAAGCTGAAACAGCGCATCAACCGTTATCCCGATGAGCCGGAACGGCAGCATGAGCAACCAGACGATGGGATACAACACAAGAGCCAACAGCGCCAACGGCCAGCAGATCACGAACAACAAAAGCCACAGAAGAAACTTTATCATATAGAACCTCCTGCATATCGTACGTACGAGCGTTCCCGGGGTTACGCCTTCACCAGCGTTATCAGAGTGATCTCCGGCGGAATGCCGAGTCGGAGTGGCGGACCCCAATATCCTGTTCCGCGGTTCACATACACCCAGGTGTTTCCGTGTTTGTGCAGACCTTTGATGTATGTCTGATTGAGCGTGGCAAGATGATTCCACGGGAAGAACTGTCCGCCGTGCGTGTGTCCGGAAAGCTGCACATCCGCCCCTGCCCGGGAAACAGCAACAATGCTGCGTGGTTGGTGGGCGAGGAGAATCTTCACCGCATCGGCGGGCGCGTTGAGCAGTGCCGCCGTGGGATCTGATTTCTGTGCAGGAACAAAATCGTGCGCGCCGTAGTCCGTCACCCCGGCCATCACGATCCGCGCACCGTTGCGTTCAACGATACGATGTTCATTCATCAACACATCAAAACCAAGCCTCCCCGCCTCTTTCACCCATTCATGAACGCCGGAATAGTACTCGTGGTTGCCGGTGACGAAGTACAGACCGTGAGGTGCTGTCAATTCACGCAGTGGTGCAACGTCATCCCGTAACCAGGGAACAGAACCATCAACAAGGTCCCCCGTGAATGCAATCAGGTCTGCACGCAGACCGTTCACCTGCTCCACAACCCTTTCGGCAAAAGCGCGTTTGATCGTCGGGCCGATATGAATATCCGAGAACTGTGCAATACGAAAGCCGTCAAATTCAGCCGGCAAGTGTGGCAGCGGTAATTCGATCTCCTCGATTGTCGCCCGACGGTACGACTCATACAATCCGTATCCGGTTGCGACAGCCGAAAGACCGAGAACGCCAAGATTGGTAGAGTGCAGAAGAAAACGTCGCCGCTCTTGATCAAGAAGTGATTGTGTTTGCTTGCGTGCAACAAGAACGGCAATCTTATCTGCTGCCTTCCTGAGTAGCAGCGTAACATCCCTCAGAAATACTCCCGTCAACACGAGTGAAAAGAAACCGAGTGTAACGTAGCCCGACCACAAAAAGACATCCATCCACCTCCCCTCAAAGCGATTAATGAAGAGAAGGAATGAAAGAAGCGGCAGGAGAAAAAGGACCAGCATGCCGAGCCAGGCACGTACCCGACCTTTTCTGCCAAGGTTTGCCGGACGGATCAATTTCCGGCCAACATACCAGTAACCGAGCCCCAATACACTGAACCAGATAAAGAAAAAAATCAGAACAGGCATCTCAATATTCCCCGATAGTTCCCTTCAATAAAATAGAATAACCGCGCACATGTGCAATCACAAACCTCCATGCAGCATCATTGGTTCCACCGCCTCTTTTCTTTTCAATACCTTTTGGGTATGTTCAACACAATGTCCACCAAGAATTTCCACATCTCACGAACCGTGCTCGTCCGGTGGGGCCTCTCGTTGCTTGTTTGGACGATAGCGGGTGTGCTGTATACAGCGCAATCGTACTATTACCGCACAAGTCTCGGTCAAACTGCCGGGTGGTGGAGCTTGCTCCTCTACGACGGATCGTACTTTCTGTTGTGGGCTCCATTTTCCTTTATTGTTGTTATGCTGGCGCGGAGGTTCCTTGTTCAGCAACCACATCCGTTCCGTCACTTCGGGATGCACATACTTCTGGGCATCATCGTCGGACTCACACACCGGGCGACATTCGATCTTGTATTCATGCCCCTGCGGCAAACGGTTGAACGCCCGTTCACGTGGGATCGATACTACTATTCGGTGATCGGGTCGTTCGACTATGGTGTGCTGGTATATTTCATCATTGTCTTTGTCACTCATGCTCTTGTGTATTATGAAGGGATGAAGGACGAGCAGACACGCGTGGCAACGCTCAGGGGCGAACTGGCAAACGCCCAACTACAAACGCTGAGGATGCAATTGCATCCCCACTTCCTGTTCAACACACTCAATGCCATTTCGGTATTGATCGACAGCAACCCCGTAGCGGCGCGGAAGACGCTTGGTCAACTCAGCGATATGTTACGACTGACGCTTGAACACGGTACAACACAGGAGGTAACGCTACGGAAGGAACTGACAATCCTGGAGCCATATCTTGCCATCCAGAAAACACGGTTTGGCGATCGGCTGACCACCTCACAATCTATTGATGCCGCCGCGCTTGATGCGTACGTACCGTTTCTTTTGTTGCAGCCGCTTGTAGAGAATGCTGTCCAACACGGTGTCGCAACAGTCCCTGAATCGGGAACGATCAACATAAACATTACGCGCAAGGACGGCCTGGTCAAGTTTACGATATTCAACAGCGGACCGGGCATTTCTGTCACCACCGGCCGGCAAGGTGTCGGGCTGACCAACACGCGGGCACGGCTGACCGCACTCTATGGAAGCAACTATACACTTGAGTTACAGAACGTTCCCGGTGGCGTTGAAGTCGCCATTGCAATTCCTTTCAATGCCACACCAACGCACTCTGTATGAGCATAGCCGCGATACGGATCCTTATTGTCGACGATGAGCCGCTTGCGCGGAAGGGTATCCGTGATCTGTTGAAGAACGAACCGGATATCACTATCATCGGCGAAGCGGCCAACGGACGTGAAGCCGCGGAGATGATTGCCCAACATTCACCCGACCTGGTGTTTCTGGATGTGCAGATGCCGGGGTGTGATGGCTTTGGAGTTATCGAACAGGTCGGTGTGGAACAAATGCCGCTGACTGTCTTTGTGACCGCGTACGACGCGCATGCTTTGCAGGCATTCAAAGTCCACGCGGTGGACTATCTTCTCAAGCCCGTCCAGCCGGAACATTTCGCCGCTGCTCTCGAACGGGCGCGCAAACTGTTGCAGAACAAAAACCTGAGCGATATTCTTGATCGCCTCCGCCTGCTAATGCAAGACGTGAAACCCGGACGACAATACTTGCAACGGCTTGCAATCAAAGGAACCGGGAAGATTGACGTTGTGAGAGTGGAGGAGATCGCGTGGCTCGACGCCGACGGCGACTATGTCCACGTCCATACGGACGACAGGAAATACCTCCACCGTGAGAAGATCAGTACACTTGAGCGGGAACTTGATCCTGCACGGTTTGTTCGCATTCATCGCTCCACCATCGTGCGCATCGACCATATCAAACAGCTTGAACCACATTTCAACGGCGATTATACAGTTGTCCTGCACGGTGGCCAGAAGCTTTCCCTGAGCCGGTCGTATCGCCAGAGTGTCCTCGAAGCACTTCAGCAATCCGGCAACCCTGCCGCTCCGTCGCCCCGGTAATACGCTTCAACCCTTCCTTACTCGCTTCGTCGCAATAACTGCGGAAAACGCATGGTATCTGCGTATTCTTGATTGAACCCTTCCATCAATTCAGGAGTCCGTATGCCCAGGAACATCTCTTTTTACCCAATCGTTTTCATGTCCATGCTTGTCATCGTCATGTATCACTCCAGCAGAGCCCAAACGTTCACGAAGATCACTACGGGTGATCTCGTTAACGATGGCGGCGCATCACGCAGCGTCAATTGGGTGGACTATGACAACGATGGAAACCTCGACCTGTTCGTCTCAAACGGTCTCGAAGGTGGCGAGGTGAATTTCCTGTATAAGAACGGTGGGCCACCGAGCTACTCGTTCACACGCATTACAACGGGCGATATCGCCACCGATGCTTTTCCTTCCGACGGCACGAGCTGGGGAGATGTGGATAACGATGGCGATCTGGATTGCTTTGTGGTGAACTGGTATAACCTGAATAATAACTTCTATCTGAACAACGGTGACGGCACTTTCACCAAAGTGACAACAGGCGCTCCGGTAACCGATGGCGGGTACTCGGAGAGTTGCAGTTGGGGTGATTATGACAACGACGGCTACATTGATCTCTATGTTGCCAACAGCGGGTTCAACGCTGCCTCCGGTGCGACGAAAAACTTCTTCTACAAGAATAATGGTAACGGAACATTCACCAAAATCACCACCGGAGAGATTGCCAACGACATTTTCTTTTCCCGGTGTGTCAATTGGGTGGATTACGATAACGATGGCGACCTCGATGCGTATGTAGCCAACGAGCGGAACCAGAACAACAACCTCTATCGCAACATGCTGAAGGAGAGCGGCACGGCGAGCTTCACCAAAGTCACCGGCCAGAATATCGTGACCGACGGATCGTCCTCATGGAGCAGCAGTTGGGGAGATTATGACAACGATGGTGATCTTGACCTCTTTCTTGGTATCTCATGGCCGTTCCCCGGAAATAATCATCTCTATAAGAACAATGGCGACCGGACGTTCACCCGCGTCCTCACAGACACACTCGTGAAGCACTTCGGCTATCATGCCAGCAGCGGCTGGGGAGATTTTGACAATGATGGCGACCTTGACATGTATGTCACCACCGCCTACTCGGGAGGATCGACAAAGAACCTTCTTTACAAGAACATGCTGGTGGAGAACGGAACAGCGTCGTTCGAATTCATCTCGTCCGGTGATATCGTCAATGACACCGGTGATTCCTACGGTTTCAACTGGGGAGACTATGACAACGACGGCGACCTTGATGTATTCGTCGGCAAGACCGAGAATGAAAATGAGAACAACGCCCTCTACCGGAATGACAACGCCAACGGGAATCACTGGCTAAAACTCAACTTTGTGGGAACAACATCGAACAGGAGCGGTATCGGAGTGAAGGCACGCATTAAGACCGGCACAATGTGGCAGATGCGCGAAGTCTCGGGACAAAGCGGACTGTGCAGCCAGAATCTGATTCTGCATTTCGGCGTTGGCGGTGAACAACAGATCGATTCGATGATCGTAGAATGGCCATCGGGCACCGTCAACAGTTATGGTGCATTCCCTGCTGATCAGCATCTTACTGTACAAGAGCTAAGTAGTGCTGATGTCATTGTGAGCCCGGGATGGAACCTCATTTCCATTCCCTTGTCCGGATCCGGCAGCATCAACTCGCTGTTTTCAGGAGCGACGAGTCCGGCGTATCAATACTCCGATTCCTCCGGGTACAGCGCCGATACGTTGTTTGAATCCGGGGAAGGATTCTGGCTCAAGTTCTCGTCACCAGATACCGTGAGCATACCGGGTGTTCAAACATTCTCCCACGATATTCCGGTTACAGCCGGATGGAATATGATTGGACCACTGGACTACCCGGTGGATACAACGACCATCACAACGACGCCGCCCGGGATACTGCTTTCGCCGTTTTACGGTTTCGATGGCGGATATCACGCACCGGCAAGTCTTGTCAGCGGGCAAGGATATTGGGTGAAGGCAAGCCAGGCGGGAATGCTGCAACTGTTGGAAAATCCAGCCCTTCGACGCCGCGCAAGCCCCGGGAACGTACAGAAATAGCAACACCCACACGGAGATGTGGTTGATGGTGTTCCTGAAACACACGACCTTGGCTGTCGTACACTTTTGTGAATAGTATGTCAGGGTCCCATGAATCGACAAATTCTCTGTGCCGTTTTTTCTCTTCTCCCTCTTATCACGTCATTCGCTCGTGGTGCTGTGTGGGAGCGTGTGAACGCAATCCCGCAAACTGATGTCGCATCGCTACACATCGCCGGGAACACACTCCACGCGGGAGCGGATGATGTGATTTATGTGAGTTCCGACGGTGGGACGACATGGAACCCGACATCTCCGATACCTGCAAACGGTGCGTTTATTGACGCGATCATTACGTTCGACGGGAAATTGTTCGCGGGAACTGGCGGCAGTGGCATTTTCATGAGTAGCAACGGAGGAACCAACTGGCAGAGCGCGAATCAGGGGCTCTCCGGGACTGGTTCTCATTACATCACTGCATTTGCTGTTCGAGGTGGCGTTTTGTTTGTCGGGACATCAGGGGCTGGAGTCTTCGCCTTACAAGGTTCGACTTGGTTACCATTTGGAGATCTCACGTCAAACGTTGCAGGAACCGTGAACGCACTTGCCGCGCTCGGAGATTCACTTGTTGCCGGAGCCGGGGGAAATGGTTACGCGTGGTTCTCAGAACCCGGGACATCACATTTCAACGGAATTCAAGTGGGACCGTTCCCCGGTGATATCTTCCTTGTAACTTCATTTCTGCAACACGAGTCCTTTCTCTTTGCCGGAACAAACTACGGCGTCTTTCGCAGCAGCAGTGGCACAACCTGGACTTATGCCGGCACCGGCATCCCCAACGGTCGGCTTGTCACGCTTGCAGCCCACGGACAAACGGTCTATGCAACAGCCAACGGTGCAGCAACAAGATTACTTCGCAGCACAAACCTTGGTATGGATTGGGAGGTCGTCGACAATACTGCATTCGCGTACACGGTAAAGGTGTTCGGCAACCGTTTGTACGCGGCGAGAATAGATGGCCTCTGGTATCTGGATCTGCTGGCAACACCCGTGGAGGAAGAACCGGCTCCTCTAGATGTGAAATTGCGACAGAATTATCCGAATCCGTTTAATCCCAAAACAAATATCAATTATCAACAAGCAACTAGCAATTGGGTTACACTCAGGGTTTTTGATATGCTCGGGCGGGAAGTAACAACCCTTGTCAACGAAATCCAGGAACCCGGAGAACATACCGTTGAATGGAATGCAGAAAGTGTATCCGGCGGAGTGTACTTCTACCGACTGACGACTGGAGCCCATTCAATCACAAAGAGAATGTTGCTGGTCAAGTAAAAGCTCCCCGTGGATTTAGTGCTTGGTTTTGAGTCGCGCGCTTCATACTTTTCATGCCATGGCACAGCGGGCAAACAGAAAATCCACGTCTCACATTGAACCCCTTGTACGCTCAGCTGCCTCCTCCCTGCCCGAAGCACCCGGAGTCTATCTTTTCTACGGTAATGCCGGTGATCTTCTGTATGTTGGAAAAAGCAGATCGATTCGTACCCGTGTACGTTCACATTTCGCGGAGCGCAAAGAACGCGGTATGTGCCGCCGCATCCGGCACGTCGAAGCCCGTGTAACCGCGGGTGAGCTCGGTGCGCTGTTGTTGGAATCGCAGTTGATCAAAGAACTCCAGCCGGCATACAACAAGCGTTCGCGACAAAAACACCGCATCATTGTCGCACGCGAGTCGTTCACGTCTCAGGGCTATCTTGCAGTGGCCCTGGAAGCCATCAGTCAGATTGATCCGGCCGATACTGAGCCGATCCTGGGTGTCTTCAAAACGACAACACAGGCAAAGGAGTTTCTCGCCTCCACCACCAAGTCGCACCGGTTGTGTGCAAAGCTCCTCGGACTCGAACAGACTTCGCGGTTCTGCTTTTCCTATCATCTTCATCAGTGCAATGGCGCGTGCATGGGGTTGGAAGCTCCCGCCTCATACAATGTCCGTGTCGAACAGGCGTTTGAAGAACGACGCATCAAGGCCTGGCCATTCGATGGTGCTGTGATTATAGAAGAGAAAAACGATGACCGGGGCGAGGTATTTGTCGTTGACAACTGGTGTTTACTGTACAGCTTCACGTTTTCTCTTCAGTCCCCGACACTCAACGTGCGCGGACTTCACCGCTTTGACTACGACAGTTACAAGATTCTCGCGGGGTACGTCTACGATCAGGCCAACACTCATCGCATTCGTCAGGCCGGCAAGGAAGAAATCGAACTCCTCCTGCGAAGAGCCCGCGCCGCATAGCGATTGTTGATTCACATCATTAACACCACTACAATGAAAAGTACTCAAACCACAATCCGCTGTCACTGGGCCGGCTCGGATCCCCTGTACATCGAGTACCACGACACAGAGTGGGGCGTCCCGGTCCACGACGATCGCAAGCTGTTCGAGATGCTTACGCTGGAGGGAGCACAGGCCGGACTGAGCTGGATTACCATCCTGAGGAAACGGGGGAATTACAAGAAGGCGTTTGATAATTTCGATGCGAAGAGGGTCGCCAACTACAAAGCAATGGACGTCCGGAAACTGATGAAAAACGACGGGATCGTCCGAAACAGATTGAAGATTGAATCCACAATCTCCAATGCGAAGGCATTTCTGACTGTTAAGAATGAGTTCGGCTCGTTCGACGCGTACATCTGGCAGTTTGTGAATGGGAAGCCAAAACGGAATTCCCGCAAGACGATGAAGGATGTTCCACCGACATCACCCGAATCCGACGCTATGAGCAGGGATCTGAAAAAGCGGGGATTCCGCTTTGTCGGCTCAACAATCTGCTACGCGTTCATGCAAGCCACAGGAATGGTAAACGATCATCTGGTCTCCTGTTTCCGCTATCATCGTACCGGCCGCTGAACCCTTGCAATCCGAACCCTGTTTCCGTATTCTGATGAAGTGACGAGTTCGACGGAACCATGCACGTGATGATGCGTGTTGAATTGGCAGAAGTTGAACATTTCAACGAAGATGGATCATTTTCAGACACGATTTGGACTGCAGCGATGGGGTTTCGGTTTTCTGCGCTACTTTTTCTTTTCACCACTCTTGCTCCCTCTTTATTCAGTCAAACTGCACCCGGATCTCTAACCGGGCTGGTGTTTCTCGACAGCGGAGAACCCGGCACTGGCGCCACCGTGCTGCTACAGGAGACGCGCCTCGGGGCAGCAGTGGATCAGTCAGGGGAGTTTCTTATTGAGAACGTGCCCCCAGGAGAGTATCGCCTTGAAATTCGTCTGGTTGGATTTGAAAGAGAATTCATATCTGTTGTCGTGAAATCCGACAGTCAAACATCAGTCGAGGCCACGCTCCGCCAGAGCGCAGTGGAAATGGGGGACGTGGTGGTTACCCGCAGCCGGAGACAGGATGCGGGCGACGTACGAAGCAGCATTGTGACAATGACGCCGCGTGAATCCAAAATTCTTCCCGGCGCCGCAGAAGATATCCTCCGTTCATTGCAAGCACTTCCGGGTGTGACAAGTGTCAGCGATGCCTCGTCACAACTCGTCATCCGCGGATCGGGGCCCGACCAGAATCTTGTACTCATCGACGGCTTTGAAGTACTCAACCCGTACAGACTGTATGGCTTTGTTTCCATGTTCAATCCGGAGACAGCCACGGAGATCAGTTTGCAGACCGGTGGCTTCGCTGCGCAATACGGCGACCGGCTTTCCGCTGTGCTCGATGTTCGCAACCGTGAAGGACGCAGCGACACATACTCGGCGGGCAGGGTCAACCTGAGCTTGACGAATATGAACATCGTCCTCGAAGGTGGTATTCCATTTTTAAGCAGCGGTGCGTCGTATCTTCTCTCGCTGCGTCGAACATATTATGATTTGATCCTCGGCCCGGTGTTGCAATCCGCAAAGATTGTCAAGGATGATGTTGCACTCCCGAACTTCCGCGACCTCCAGGCAAAGCTGGCTATTCCGGTGAATGAATCACACAAACTGCTTTTTAGCGCATTCACCTCGCGGGACGGTGTGCAGCTTGTTTCCGGATCGGAACGCGACCAACCCGACAGCGTCAATGTGTTCGACACGTCATTCAATACGCTCATCGGCGCGACGTGGCAATATACTCCATCCCCAGATGTTGTTGCACAAACATATCTTTCCTGGTACCGCAACAGCGGCGACGGATTATTTGATGG
>CAZIHJ010000012.1:0-5352 GCA_964538485.1 uncultured Chitinophagales bacterium
CGCCACGGACTATGAGGGTCAGTTCGTCCTCACCGCAGCATACGCAGGTCTGTAAATTCGTGTACAGCAGCTCATCCTGCCCGCGCTCCGGGCGGGATGAGTTGTTGAGTATATATTCAATTGGTACTACAAGGAGGACACAATGAAAAAGTTTTTCACAATATGTCTTGGCGTTGTACTTGCGGGAATGAACGTGCAACACAGTGTGGGTCAGACCCAGGCACAGTTTCAGATTCCGATCACCGTGACGAATGGTCCGAATTCCCAGGTCGTGTATATCGGCGTAAACGGCGATGGGGCAGGCGGGGCAATTCAGGATAATACCATTGGTGCCGACGTGGACGTGTCATTCGGAGCGTACCAGGAATTGCTTGCCCCTCCGGCGCCACCCGCACCGTTTCCTTTCGATGTTCGCATTTTGACAATTCCGGGTCGTGTTTCAACATTTCCGACAGGGCTTGGAGGAGGCGTGTACAGGGATTTTCGCGGATTTTCAGATGCTGTTGCTCAGGTTGACTCATTCCGCATCAACATTGCCGGCGATGATTTGGAGATCCGGGAGACCGTCGTCTCATGGCCGGCGAACCTCAGTACCTTTGCATCGGTGTGGACGATCAAACCGCAAAGCGGCACGGAGTGGGGTCCGGTGGATATGACCACGGTGACCTCTGCGACAATTCCCACGGCGGTCTTGCAGCGGAATATTATCATTATCAAAACCGGGGCACTGGTGAACGTACAGCCGGTTGACAATGCGATCCCGACTTCGTTTTCGCTAAGCCAGAATTTTCCGAATCCATTCAATCCCTCGACCGAGATCCGGTTCAGCATTCCGGAGCGCGAACATGTCACACTGACGGTGTACAATATGCTGGGGCAACTGATCGCAACCTTGGTGGATGATGTAACGACTCCCGGAAACTACAGCGTGCGATTCAATACAAGCGGCATTGCCAGTGGTATGTATATCTATCGTATACAATCGCCGAGCTTCTCACAGGAACGAAAAATGCTCTTGCTGAAATAGCCATACACATTTTCCATCACTACCCTGATGGAAGGTACTGCATGCTCTGCGATGCGATGGGGCTCACAGAGCATGCATGTTTTTCTGAAAGGATTCGGGAATGTTTGTTCTTCTGGCGTTCATGGTTACGGCATATTTGACGCCAAATGTTCCATTGCCTGAGGAAGTTGTTCTCAAGCTCTCTGTGGTAGACGCAGCCGGAATAAGGAATACCCTTACTCTGGGCTTTCATGGACATGCGACCGATGACTTCGATACGCACATCGGTGAGTTACCGGTGCCGCCGGTTCCGGTGGAGAATGCCTTTGATGTGAGACTAGGGGATCGTGCAGGCATGCAACGCGTGCCGCCAACCGGCAGCTACGTTGATCTGCGTGCACTCAGCCAGCCCTCACAGTGCGATACATTTATTGTCCATTTTCGAACTGCAAAGGAATCATACCCCATTAGATTCTCATGGCCGGCCAGTATCCGTGATTCGTGTGACAGTCTCAAACTGATCTCCCAAGACGGACAAGAAGAAGATGTTATTGATATGCTGTCAGCAACAGAATGGGTAGTAACAGACGCAAGTGTATCATCCTGTAAGATTGTTTGGTGGGGGGTGAAATAGTCAGGAGTGTCTGTTTCTTAAACAATCCCACCTTCCACCCTCGGTCATGGGAATAGTGATCCTCCTCCCGTGATGTGTCCTTTCTTGCATTTCCCACCGCAAACCCATACATTTTTTCACTCAATACACAACAGTGGAAACAGGTACATGCGTTTTTGGTGCAGAGGTCTCGTGCTGGCGTCAGTATTCAGCATGGGTATTTCCTCTCCCCTCGCGTCCCAGACAACCATTGTCATCACCCCGCGGCTGGATGAATCCCCTTCTTCGCAACGCGGCTTTTATCCTCATCGACCCATCAAGCGTCCCAGCGTTGGACTTGTTCTGAGTGGCGGTGGTGCACGAGGTGTCGCTCAGATTGGCGTGCTGCGTGTACTGGAACGGCATGGGATTCCCGTTGACCTTATCGCAGCGACAAGTCTCGGGGCTGTTGTCGGCGGCTTGTATGCCTCCGGATATACACCGGACGAGTTGGAACATCTTACGCTTACCACCGACTGGGACGAAGTGCTTTCGTTGAGCGATGCGGCCAAGCGATCAGACCTTTTCATAGATCAGAAAGTTGCCGACGACAGAAGCTTCATGGCAGTCCGGTTCGAGGGCCTTGAGCCGGTGATTCCTCTGGCAGTTTCCACCGGGCAACGCCTCACCGATTTCCTCAGCAAGCAGACGCTGCAATCCCTCTATCATCCGAATCCGAGTTTTGATAACCTTAGAATCCGGTTTCGTGCCATTTCCACCGATCTCATTTCAGGGAAGCGCATTCTCATGAAGAGCGGCTCCCTCGCCGAGGCGTTGCGTGCGAGTGCCACCGTGCCGCTGCTGTTCAGTCCGATCGAGCGGGATACGATGCAACTTATTGACGGCGGACTCATCACCAACATTCCGGTTGATGTTGCCCGCGCAGAACAGTGCGATATCGTGGTTGCCGTAAACTCCACCAGCAGCCTGCGTAACAAAGTCGAGTTGACGGCTCCCTGGCAAACAGCGGATCAAATCATGGGTATCATGATGCAGGCGTCAAATGAACAACAGCTCGAACAGGCAGATGTGATTATCACGCCCCGGATTGGAAAACACCTCTCGTCCAATTTCTCCGGGCTCGACAGTTTGATTGCGCTGGGCGAACAAGCGGCTGAAGCGGCAATACCTGAATTGAAGGAACTCTACAACAAGAAGTTTGATGAAATGATCGGTCGGGAACTGGCGCAGATGGCCCCTTCGCTCTATGAGAGCAGGACGAAATTGCCGCAACTGCAACTCACCCGCGTCGAAACTCGCGGATCGGGTATTCCAGACTCAGTCTGGAGAGCAATCGAATCCAGGGCGGCAAGCGACACGTTTACTCTCGTTGATGTTTACCGTCAACTTTGCGATCTATATCAACTCGGCACGTTCAATAGTGTTTCAGGAGTGTTGGTGCGTGACTCGAGCGGCTTGCGACTGGTGTATAATGTAAATCAGAACCCGATGTTTGCCCGCGTTGAAATATCGGGCTGGAAGCTTATCGACCGGAGTATATTGGAGGCCCAGTTTGCAGATCTTGTCCTCAAACCTCTGAACCCGGACGCGGTGAACGCAGCCCTTGAAGATATGATGCGACTCTACCGGGATATCGGATACTCGCTTGCACGCATCAGTTCCACATCATTTGATCCCATTACCGGAACGCTGCGCGTTAATATTAATGAGGGTATCATCGACAGGATTGACGTGCAGGGGGGCGTGCGGACGCTGGACTATTTCGTATTGCGGGAATTTCCCCTGCAAGAAGGAGAAGTATTTGAGATTGACGAGGCAAATAATGGGCTCGTAAATATTGCGAGTACCACATTGTTTGAATACGTGTATCTTGAAGTGACATATCCGACGGATAACCCCCAGGTGACAATTCGCCTGAAGGAACGCCCGACCCAACTTGTGCGTCTTGGCGTGCGGGCGGACAACGAACGCAACCTGCAGGGCTCAATCGATATCAGGGATGAGAACTTTCGTGGTTCGGGTTCCCAGCTTGGCCTTACGCTAAGCGGCGGCGCGCGGAATCGTGAATACACGCTGGAGTATCGCACCATCAGGCTGTTTGATACCTACCTGACATTCCATGTGGGGGCTTTCTATTCGCTCTATGATACATATGTGTATGGGGATGTTCCGTTAATGAGTCGTTCCCGATGGGAACGTGAGCGTATTGGCGAGTACAGGGATATCCGGTTTGGGGGACGGCTGGTGTTCGGCAGCCAATTGGAACGACTGGGAAATGCCACCATAGAATTTAATGTGCAGAAGGCACGCATCAAGAACCGTGAAAACTTTGAATCATTGGAAGAACAGTATTTGCTCTCCACGTTCCGGGTCGGGACGATCATCGACACCAGAGATTCATACCCTTTCCCGCGTTCCGGTATCGGCATGAATATCTCGTATGAAATCGCATCGAAAGCTTTGGGGAGCGACGTGGGGTATAACGCCCTGCGCGTGATGTACGAGAACTACACGTCGTTGGGAGACGAACATACATTGCATCCCAAACTCACGCTCAGCGTTGCCGACCGGACGATGCCGCTGGGACAGCAGTTCAGGCTTGGCGGACGCGAATCATTTTTTGGAACGAATGAAGACGACCGCAGAGGGCGTCAACTCTTGTTGATTAACCTTGAATACCGCTACCGCGTTCCGATTCAGATATTGTTTGATACATACCTTCGCTTTCGGTACGATCTCGGTTCGATTTCTTCGGTGCCGGAAGAGATCAAGCTTAGCCAGTTCCGCCATGGTCTCGGACTTGAATTGGCGCTCGATTCTCCTGTTGGACCCGCAATTGTAGGCGTGGGCAAGGGGTTTCAATTTATCCGTGATTTCCCCGATAATCCGGTGCAGGAGGGACCTTTTATCTTTTACTTCCACCTCGGATATGCGTTCTAACAAGAGACGACCCGAGTAATTCCGACCTCCGGCTTGACTCTGAAATCAAGTTTTTGCTCTTTGTGCCGGGGAAAATCTGCTTCATTCACCTGAAATCCTGATTCGAGTTTCCGCTTTTCAAAGCCACTACCTCATCATTCCTCCTGAAGGGATAAGATATGGGCTCCCACCAGAGTATCTCTCCGGCCGCAACTATTTCACGACTCAAAAGTCCGATTGTCCACTCGTCAGAGGGAGATGATGCGGCAAAGTTCGGGTCCTCCGATCAGGATTACAAACCCCGGGTTGCCCACTTTATTCGCGGGTGGCTACTTCCCGCCCAGACGTTTATCGGCAATCAAATCTGCAGCTTGAAACATCATCATGCCCTGGCGTTCAGTCATCATCGATTGAACGCGTCGCATCCCTTTAAGAGTACAAAGGCGTCGGCATTGATCGAAGACATGACTCCGTTTCAACAGAAGATAGAAAAATTGGCGTACAGGTTTTTCAGGGCAATGACGCCGTTGGCAACACAACACACTGTCAGGGAATTGGGACAGGCCTCAGTCCGTCTTCTTCACTTTCATTTCCTTGTTGATGCGCGTTTCTTTTTGCCGGTGATCCGGGCTGCATCTCTTCCGACAGTGATTTCTGCCTATGGGTATGATGTTTCTTCCTTTCCCAAAAAGGGATTTGGGTTCGGTTTGCAATATCTCCGTCCGTTGTTCAAAGAGAACGTTGTCATCCTTGCTATGTCGGAGAACATGAAGCAGGACATCCTGCAGCTTGGATGTCCCGAATCCCGGGTTGT
>CAZIHJ010000012.1:5452-43997 GCA_964538485.1 uncultured Chitinophagales bacterium
TGGGGCAAGCGGCGATGATACGGGCATCACGGGACCTGGCTCTTCACCAAAAGACCCGGGACCTTGAGGATCTGTATTCGCGCATGATTCACGGCCGACATGGCGATTACCAGTCACATCCCGTGATGGGTATTCAGAAGAGCTAAACCATTGCATCCCTGGACTGGGAGGTTGCTGCCCGGTCCGGCTCCGGACAATGGGGCTTTGCCGCTATTCGTTCCCACCTTGCACAATTTGTCATTCTTTCTTACTTTGAAGCGGTATCATGATCTCCGCGGTTTCTTTCCAATGTTCTCCTCAGATGCAGTGTACTTACTCGTTCATTAACCGAAAGCCGTGTCAATGAGCAAGACGAAAGCATTTCTCACATCGTCGGTTGGGAGGAAACTCCTCATGGCGCTCACGGGGCTGTTTCTGTGCAGCTTCCTGATCGTTCATCTCTATATTAATCTCTTTCTCTTCAAACAGGATGGGGGAGCCACGTTTGATGTGTATGCAGAGTTTATGGCAACATACCCGTTGCTGAGACCGCTTGAGATTATTCTCTTCGGGGGTTTTCTGTTGCACGCCGTTGTCGGGATCGGGCTCTGGTTGAGTAACCGGCGTGTTCGCCCGCAGCAATACAAAGTCAATCGCGCTTCTGATAATGCCACGCTTACATCTCGTATCACGTTCTGGACGGGAATGGTCGTGGCTGTGTTTCTTGTTGTTCACATCAATACATTTTTTGTTCAGTCACGGTTTTTTGCCAATGGCAGAACGATGTATGAAATTGTCGAACAGGCGTTCCGGAGTCCTCTGTATGTTGCTTTCTATATCGTTGCCTTAGTCTTCCTTGGGTACCACCTGCGACATGGAGTGCAATCAACATTTCAAACCCTGGGGATTCGCAATGCACGGTTTCAATCACTGATTGATCTTGTCGGGGTTGTGTTCTGGCTGATTCTCCCCGCAGCGTTCGCCGCAATTCCATTGTATTTTCTGCTGGCTCATTAATTGAACGAGATGATATGACACTCGACTCGAAAATTCCGGGCGGCCCCATAGAGAAAAAGTGGGACACACATCGCTTCAACCAGAAACTTGTCAACCCGGCAAACAAACGGAAGTACCACATTATTGTTGTGGGAACCGGGCTTGCCGGTGCATCCGCTGCAGCATCACTGGCGGATCTCGGCTACAGGGTAACTTCACTCTGCTATCACGAGTCCCCGCGCCGGGCGCACAGCATTGCCGCACAGGGTGGTATCAACGCTCCGAAGAATTATTCCAATGATGGCGACAGTGTCTGGCGACTCTTTTATGACACAGTGAAGGGGGGCGATTACCGTGCGCGTGAAGCCAACGTGTATCGTCTCGCACAGGTCAGCGGTAATATCATTGATCAATGTGTTGCCCAGGGTGTGCCGTTCGCCCGTGAATATGGCGGCTTGTTGGACAACAGATCGTTCGGTGGTGCGCAGGTGTCGCGTACCTTTTACGCGCGCGGCCAAACCGGGCAACAACTTCTGTTGGGTGCATACTCAGCCCTCAGCCGTCAGATTGGCGCGGGGAATATCGCATTCTATGATCGCCGCGAAATGCTTGATTTGGTTCTCGTCAATGGAAAGGCGCGTGGCGTTATTGTTCGCGACCTGCGCAATGGTAAGATCGAACGTCTTGTCGGTGATGCAGTTGTGCTTGCCACCGGTGGATACGGGAATACATTTTATCTCTCCACCATGGCAAAGGCCAGCAACGCGACGGCAGTGTGGCGCGCACACAAGCGTGGCGCACTCTTTGCCAACCCGTGCTTCACGCAGATTCATCCAACGTGTATTCCGCAAAGCGGCGACTATCAATCCAAACTGACATTGATGAGCGAGAGTCTCCGGAACGACGGCCGCATCTGGGTCCCCAAACAGAAAGGGGACAAGCGCCGCGCGCAGGACATTCCCGAAGGAGAGCGTGATTACTATCTGGAGAGGCGGTATCCGTCGTTCGGCAATCTTGTGCCGCGTGATGTCGCCTCGCGCAACGCCAAGAAGATGTGCGATGAAGGGTATGGTGTTGGTCCAACCGGGCTTGCGGTGTATCTCGATTTCTCTGATGCGATCAGTCGACTTGGGAAGGAGAAGATCGCAGAGAAGTATGGCAACCTGTTTGCCATGTATCATGAAATTACCGGGGAAAATCCGTACGAAGTTCCCATGCGCATTTATCCTGCGATTCACTACACCATGGGTGGACTCTGGGTTGATTATAATCTCATGAGTAATATCCCGGGGCTGTACGTTCTCGGTGAAGCAAACTTCTCCGACCACGGAGCAAACCGGCTCGGCGCAAGCGCGCTGATGCAGGGTTTGGCAGACGGCTATTTTGTATTGCCCTACACCATCGGGGATTACCTGGCCGGAACGAAGTTCGAACCCGTTGCTGCGGAGAATGCCGCGTTCAACGATGCCGAGGCGGGCGTCCGTGCGACCATCACGAAACTTCTTTCCGTCCACGGCAAGCGAACTGTGGATGAGTTTCACAAGGCGCTCGGGAAAATCATGTGGGATCGTGTAGGTATGGGACGCAACAATGCGGGACTGCAACAGGCCATCACCGAAATCGGCAAGTTGCGGGAGGAATTCTGGAGTGACGTGAAAGTGGTGGGAACCGGGGAGAGCATGAACAGTGAGCTTGAGCGCGCCGGACGCGTAGCCGATTTCTTTGAACTTGGCGAACTGCTTGCGCGCGATGCGCTGCACAGGGAGGAATCATGCGGCGGCCATTTCCGCGAAGAGTACCAGACGGAGGATGGCGAGGCACAACGGAATGATGAACAATTCTCGTATGTCGCAGCGTGGGAATTCGGCGGCGTGGGTGCTGCCCCGACATTGCACAAAGAGCCCTTGACCTTTGAATACGTCAAACCTTCCCAGAGGAGCTATAAGTAATGAACTTCACATTGGAAATCTGGCGGCAGAAAGACCGTGACGACAAGGGCGGGTTTGTGACATATACCGTGAATAACATCCCTGCTGATGCTTCGTTCCTTGAAATGCTGGATGTGTTGAATGACGGGTTGGTAAAAAAAGGAGAAGAGCCGGTGGCGTTTGACCACGACTGCCGTGAAGGGATATGCGGAAGTTGCGGGATGATGGTGAACGGGCGCGCACATGGACCTCATCGCGGTATTGCAACATGTGAGCTGCGTATGCGTTCCTTCAAGGATGGAGACCACATTGTTGCAGAACCCTGGCGTGCAACACCATTTCCTGTTCTCAAGGACCTTGTTGTAGATCGTACATCATTCGATCGCATTATGCAGTCCGGGGGATTTGTGTCGGTCAAAACGGGTGGTGCCCCTGACGCAAATTCCATCCCCGTTCCCAAGGTTATCGCTGATGAAGCATTCGACGCCGCGGCTTGCATCGGATGTGGCGCCTGTGTGGCAGCATGCAAAAATGGATCAGCCATGCTCTTTGTCTCGGCAAAGGTTTCGCAGCTTGCCCTCCTCCCGCAGGGACATGCTGAACGCGTGCAACGCGTCGAAGCCATGGTCACTCAAATGGATGAGGAAGGATTCGGTGCATGCTCCAACACGTATGCCTGCGAGGCGGAATGTCCGAAGGAGATCTCGGTTTCTCACATTGCGCGATTGAACGCTGAGTACCTGCGCGCCAAAGTGCTCTAGCACCGTATGCACATTGAAAGGTCTCTGATATGACTGATGGTCTTTCGCCACAATTGCTCTGGTTCCTCCTCGGGATCGGGCTGGCACTTGCCGAACTTGCTCTGCCGGGGTTTGTCATTTTCTTCTTCGGGATCGGTGCGTGGGTAACCGCCGTGACAACATGGTTGGGTTTTACGGGCTCCCTTGAAAGTCAGCTCATGGTCTTCCTCGGGTCGTCGCTCGTCTCGTTGTATCTGTTTCGCAGGAAGGGCGTGCAGGCATTCAAGGGGAAAGTCTCCGGAGTTTCGGTGGACGTCGATGACATTCGCGGAGCGCGGGCTGTTGTGACAGTTGAAATAGATCCAAAAGGCGTCGAAGGGAAGGTGGAATTCCACGGGACCAGCTGGGCGGCAGAGTCGGACGTCCGGATTGCGGCTGGAACCGTTGTAGAAGTGGTCGAACGTACCAACCTGACATTGAAGGTTAAACCCGTTTAAACCTTGGAGAATATTACCATGCTCACTCCCGCAACAGTTATCCTTCTCGTCCTTGCTTTTTTCGTGTTTGTTATTCTCCTCAGGACGGCGCGAGTTGTTCCGCAGAAAACAGTGTTCATTGTTGAGCGCCTCGGGAAATACCGCGCCACGCTGGAAGCGGGTTTTCACATTCTCATACCCTTTATGGACCGGATCGCCTACAGACATTCTTTGAAGGAAATGGTGATTGATGTACCTCCGCAAACCTGTATCACCAAGGATAATATTTCCGTCGAAGTGGACGGCATTCTTTATATCCAGATCACCGACCCTGTCAAGGCCTCCTACGGCGTCAGTGATTACAACTTTGCATCGACCCAACTTGCACAGACAACCATGCGCAGCGAGATTGGCAGGATTGACCTTGACAAAACATTTGAAGAGCGCGACAAAATCAATCAGGAGATCGTGCATGCTGTTGATAAGGCAGCCGAGCCCTGGGGTTTGAAGGTCACACGTCACGAGATCAAAAATATTCTCCCGCCAATCAGCATCAAGGATGCGATGGAGAAACAGATGCGGGCGGAGCGTGAGAAAAGGGCATTGATTGCAGAATCTGAAGGCGATAAACAGGCAAAGATCAACCGGGCGGAGGGAGAGAAGCAGGAAGCGATTGCGCGTTCAGAGGGGGAGAAGATGAAGAGAATCAACGAGGCCGAAGGTCGCGCACAAGAGATTGAGCGGGTTGCGTTGGCAACGGCAAAAGGTATCCGGGAAATTGCAAACGCTATTAACGATAAAGGCGGCATGGACGCTGTGAACCTGAGAATTGCCGAGCAGTATCTCGGAGAATTCGGCAAACTCGCGCAGAAGAACAATACCATGATCATTCCGACAAACCTCTCCGATGTTGCAGGTATGGTCGGTGCCATCGGAAAGATATTCAGTACGGCCTTGCGTTCCGACAAGGAGTAGAGCCCTTCATTCAATACTGTGCAACGGCGGAAACTGCATCACATCCGGTTTCCGGTTTGCCCCTTTCCTTCCTCCAGGACAATGTTCTCACGACCCAACACATTCCTGCGTCAGCATTGGCTGATGATAGTTCTTTTCCTTGTCATTCTTACCCGAATTCCATTTCTCTTCTCCGGCTACGGTTCTGACCCTGATGCATGGCGCGTTGCGGCCACGGCAAAGAAACTATGGATGGAAGGAACGTATGAACCGTCCCGCTTGCCCGGGTATCCGCTGCATGAATTTCTCTCCGCTCCACTGGTTGGACTTGGTGAATCGACGCTTTCCAATATAGCCGTCGTTGGTGCAATGATTGCGCTCGTTATCGTGTGGCATCGTTTTCTCAGCGACAGAAATTCCCGCCATCTCCATGTTCTCACCGTGGCCCTCGCCTTTGCACCGATGCTCTGGAAAAATTCCGTCGTCACGATGGACTATGTGTGGTCTCTTTTGTGCATAGTGGTTGCGTTGCGGAGTGTTTTCATGAGAAAAGCTTTGCTCGCAGGCATATTCATCGGATTGGCGACAGGGTTTCGCCCGACGAACATCATTGCTTTTGTCCCGGTGGCCACTGCCCTTTATGGGACATCCCGCTCGATGCACCAGCTGCTGCGTATGGGCGCTTCCACGTTGGTTGTGTGTCTCGCCGCCTTTGCTCCGTTGTTCATGTCGTATGGTTTTGGAGGATGGATTGCCGGAATGCGCGAAGCGACAGATGATTTTCATTTTTCTTTCATTGAGCGCATTCTCCTCTTCGGATACCGGGGAGTCTATGCACTCGGGCCGCTTGCTGTTCTTGCCGGAGGAGCGATCCTCATCCGGAAATGGAAAGTCGTACAGGATGCATTTCTACGGCGTGATGTTTTGGTTATCACAAGTAGCGTCGGTATTGTAATCTACTGCATTCTCTTCATCGCGTATCCACTGGAGCGCGAGTATCTCATACCTGCCATAGTGTTCCTCCTCCTTGTGATTGATGCATTTGCTTCGCATAAGGAGGTAGTCGTGTTTACGACGTGCTTCATAAGCGTTGCCTTCATCAATCCGGATGTCATCCAACATCATGGCCGAAGAGGAACCCCGGGGTTCAATCTTCGAGCCGGGATGCTCCTCGACCACGTGGAAAAACAAAACCTGATGCACCATCAAAGAAAAGCTCTGGCTGTTCTACAGTTGACAGAACGAAGTGTGGTCATGACGGGCAGCGGTCCATCGCTTTGGTTTGAGAATGAAGGACTCGAAAAAGACACCTCGGCACTCTGGCAATCCCTTTCCGAAGAAGTGTTTCGCCAGAAACTCAACCCGGATGTTCATATTATCGAATCGCTCTTGCTGGAGGAAGTCATCCAACTGAAGGCCCAGGGGTACGACGTCTATTGTATGGACGTTGTGCAGGAACAGCTTGAATTTGTTCTTGGATATACGATGGAAGCCAATGGCATTAGGATTCTGGCATATCCGTAACGCTCCTTCCTTGCAGCGCACCCCAATAAACCGTAACTTAGAGCCATTCATTCCATGTTTTCGTGCAGAGTGCGTATTTCCATGAGAGACCTTCCAACGTTCTTTCTGCGGTGTGCTGTGGTGTTGATGTGCGTGTGTCCGCTGCTTTCCGCCCAGAACAGTAAAGAGAACGCCGATTTCAAGCTGGCGATCAACCTGTATAATGACGGTCTCTTCGATCTTGCCGCCGAACAGCTCAGACAGTTTGTTGCCTCCTACCCGAATACTCCTCAAGGGATAGAAGCGCGGTTCTATCTCGGTCAAGCGCAGTCGAAACTGAAACAGTTCGACGAAGCGCGAATGACATTCCAGACGTTCGCCCTCACGTACCAGGACAACCCCAAAGCGCCGGATGCGTGGTGGAACGTGGGTGAGTCCTACGCTGCAGCCGGCAATCATCGAGAAGCCGCGCTCGCATTTGAGCGTGTGAAGATGTTTCATCCGCGCAGCAACCGTGCCGCCGATGCACTCGTGCGCGCTGGTGAGTACTTCCTCATTGCAGGTCAGGGAGACGATGCCCGTCGCGTTCTCCGGATTGTGTTGCAGGAATATCCCTCGACCGGTGCGGTGCTTGCAGCTCGGACACAGCTGGGAAAGATATATTTTGCAGAAGGAAATCCCGAGCAGGCGCAAAAAGAGTTGAAGCGCGTCATCGAAGGCAATCCTTCACCCGAAGCAAAGGCGCAGGCGTTGCTCATACTCGGGAACATTGCGCAGGCAATGGCTCTCACCGATCAGGCGCGCAACTCATACGAGGAAATCATCGCGCGGTATCCGAAGACATCAGCAGTGCAGGGCGCATACGTCAACCTCGGCAAGTTGCTTCTTGCGCGCAGTCGTCATGCGGAGGCAGTTGAACAGATAAAGAAGGGACTTGCGGTTGAAGGCCAACACGATTCGACACTCATTGCTGAGGCACTAGTAACAGGTGGCGATGCTTATGGGGAGTTGAAGGACTACTCGAATGCCGTTCAATATTACAACAGGTTTGTTGCAATATTTCCCGCCGATACGCTCGTCCCTTATGTGCTTTTCAAGAGCGCATGTGTTAACGCTTTGGCCGGCAATTGGACGAGGGCGAATGAGCTGTGCGCTCAGATACTTGCATCCGATGCGACGGAATGGTTGAAGAAACGCGCCCTGGGAAAGCTGGGCCTGATTGCTGAGGACCAACGGAACGTGGGACTGGCCATACAACTGTACTCCGGGTATCTCGACCATTTTCCGGATGATGCTACAAGCAGCGATGTTTTGTTTTCTCTTGGCAGACTCGCCGAGAAGGAAGGAAGTTTGGATCGTGCGGCTGCGTACTATGAACAACTACTTACACGTTTTCCGAATGCGCATCCTGCTGATGCTCTCTTTGGTGCAGCGAAGTGCCTTGACGGCGTCGGTGAATTTGAGCGTGCCCTGAAGTACTACCGGCAGTCGCAAACGAACTTTCCGGCAGCGGAGTATCATGACGAAATTGATGAAAGAGTGAGGAGAATTCAGACATTTGAACTCAAGAACAAGGACTCCGGTATTGAGCGTCTTGCGCTATTGGTAGGCGATGTGCTTGCGGAACGTGATAAACAGGGGCTCGCGTATCGCCTTGGCGAAATCTATTTTCATGATCTGAAGAATTATCCCGCTGCTGCTGCACAGTTTACCAATGCCATCAACGGTGAGGTGAGCAATGACCGCCTGGCCGATGCCAATTTTCTCAAGGCAAAGTCGTTGGAATACTCGTCGTGGAAAGACAAACAATATCGAAGGGAAGCGGCGAACGCTTACGAAGCATTCATCTCCACCCATTCCGTCGATCCACGCATCAACGACGCGCTTCTCTCTTTATTCATCTTGAAAGCCAATACAGTGGACAGCGCCCGTGCCGCGATCAATGATATTCTGACTTCCCATCCAACATTCGCTCGTAAAGACACGATGTGGCTAACACTCGGTATGCTCCAGCTCAACTCTGATAATGGACAATCCGCGCTTGCTTCGTTCATGATTGTCGTTGAACAATTTCCCCGATCTCCTTCGGCAGAGAAGGCCGGGTTCGAAATGTTCAAGCTGCTTCAAGGAACTGATCTCGTTGATTCCGCTATTGCTTTTGGTGATAAGTATATCAAAGACCATCCGCGGGGTCGATATACCCCCCATATCGTCAATGAGCTTGCGACTATGATGTTGTATGAGAAAGGAGAACCCGCTCATGCGGTAAAATACTATCAAGCTTTGATCTCAGAGTACGGCTACACGACATATGGATATGATGCCCGCACGAAACTTTCTGAAGCATTATTGGCAGCGGGGAATAATGTCGAAGCCGTGGAACTTGCAAAAGGACTATTGCAGGAACATGAGAACCATCCTTGGACAGAAGAGCAGACAAGCGGTAAACGGCACTTGGTAATTGGAACCGGGTTGCAAGCTGTCGGACGATCAGCGGAAGCGAAGCAACACCTTCTGCGTTGCCTTTCGGAGCAACCCTCCGGTGAGCAAGCAGCAAAAGCTTACAATCTGCTCGGTGTGATATATCAAAAGGAAGGCGCGAGTGAAATCGCTACGTCATACTTTCGTCTGGCAGGAACCGTTGCTCCCGATGCCGCTCCGAGCCGCGAAATTGCCGATCTTCTTTTTGAGAATGGCAATTATGCCGATGCGATCAAGCAATATGCATCACTTGCTCAGGCCGCGACGAAAGAATCCGACAAACGTCTTTTTGAGGGCCGACGGATTGTCTCCCGTCTACGCAATGATGATCTCGCTGGAGCTGAGAAGGAGATTGTTTCATTCATGGCGAAGTTCAAAGATGCAGACGAAGAGATCGCATCGTTCGAATTGGAGAAGGGGAGCTATTACTATCGTAAAGAGAATTATGTCAACGCGCGGAAGTCATTCGATCGCGTCGTGGACAAGTATGATGAGACTTCGTCAGCTCCCATAGCAATGTACTGGATCGGGAAGATTCTTGAGATCTCTAACAAACCACAGGATGCGCTCAAGCAATTCGAGCAATTACAAAAGGAATACCCCCGTTCTCCGATTCTTCCGCGGGTGTATCTTGCTTTGGGAAATATCCATTATAGCGCGGAAAAGTGGGATGAGGCAGTTCAGAATTACAAGAAGATTGTGGACGACCCCAATGCCGATCCTGAACTGTTGCCCTATGCGATGAGTAATCTCATTGAAACCTACGAGACAGCCGGGGTATTCGATGCAGCTCTTTCGCTCACCCGGAAGTATCTTGAGCTGTATCCGAATGCCGAGGACAGCTTCGACAAGAAGGTAAAGATCGGAATCCTCTATCAACGGCTCGGCTATAATGACCAATCTGTTGTGCACCTGCAGGCGCTGTTGGATCAGGCCGGAAGTGACCTTGAAGGGGAATTGCGATACTACATTGCGGAAGCAAACTACAACAAGGGGGATTATCAACAGGCGATCCTTGATTTTCTGAAGGTTCCGTATCTCGTCACCAAGAAGGGGAAGATTGATTGGGCGGCAAATTCGCTCTACATGTCCGGGCAATCCTATGAGAAGATGGGCCGTCATGACCAGGCGCTGACGATGTACCAGCAGATCCTCGACAGACAGGGGATTGACGAAACCTTCAAAGCCGCCGCCCGGAAAGAGATCGACCGGGTCAAATCGGTTCTGAAAAAATCATCCAATTGAGCATGCTCGAACACGAAACAAGACGCATTATTGACCTGCTGACCGAACGCACGATTGGGCAGGAGGAGGATATTACTCTGAGGAAGGTTCTTGCTTCCGCAATTCCTCTCGGCATCAAGTCGTATGTCCAGGCAGATCTGCTGCAGGAGTTGAGGCGTGAGTTGGAGACGGGTCCGAAGATGGCCCGGGTTGACTTCGAAGCAGCCGGAATGCACATGGTCGCCAAAGGGTTTCTCCGTTCCTGTGCATTGGAGTATTCCTTTACCCGGACGGAATACGCGGCGATCCTTAACCATGCAGTACATTTCCTCGGCAATTACCTTTGCAGACCCCGGTGGACCTTGCGTCATTTTCTATTTGAGCAATCTGAAACCGTGTCTGTTTCTGCGCTGCGGGAAAGACTGGAGTATGTGGCTGAGTATCCCTATTTCAGTACATTGCTCGACAATGTTCTGGATCGAAAGGGGTGGACTGACATTTCAGTTGATCGGTGCATGGATATTGTGGAGAAGATTGATCGCCAGATAATGCGCCAGCACAGCGGGCGCGAGCTTGCCATGTTGACAAAGCCGATCTTTGATTTTCTTCAGCTTGCAAATGTCCCCGGAGTAGACACCATTCCGATGAAGCCCATCACGATGTTCTTTATGGACAAAGAACAGTCAGTGTTGAAGGAGTATATCGAGCAAGTGTGCAAGATTCGTGGAAGGGAGGAACTCTCCCTTGCAGATTTAATCGGACTTTTTGATGACCTTGAAGCTGCGCAACAGGAACCGGTTGTTGTTCCGCAGACTATTCCCACCAAGGAAGTGACTGGCCATGAAATCATACCGCCGTCTACAGTGCCCGTTGAAATCTCCGAGCCGTTGAACACAGGTGCGAACAATACACCGGAAGTGCAGGAAAGTCTGTTTGGGGATTCTCTATCGTCACCCGCTGACTCGACCACCGGGAAGCAAGCCGCACCCGACATTCGCAAAGATCCGAGAAACCTCGCTCTCTCGCTCACTTTTTCGGGCCTCTCGGAACGATCAGTCAGCATGAAGCCCGCAGCCCTTTCCTCCTTGATCTCCGATGAAGAGAAGGCGTTTTTCATCAAGGAACTGTTCAATAGAGACGCCGCTCATTATTCCGGCGTGATTGACGCGCTTGAAAAATCGGAGACATGGAAGGAAGCGTCGTTGTATCTCAACCAGTTCTTCCACATGAATGGCCTCGATCCGTATTCAGACGCGGTCATTCAGTTCACAGACATTATTCATCGACGGTACTTACCGGAGGCACCAACAGCCCCATGAAATTCGTAGACTCGGCATTGATTCATGTGAAGGCAGGCGACGGGGGTGTGGGATGTGTCAGTTTCCGGCGGGAGAAGTTTGTTCCGAAGGGGGGACCCGATGGCGGCGATGGCGGTCGTGGCGGCAGTGTGGTACTTCGCGCCAACGGGCAGCTCAATACGTTGCTCGATTTTCAATACAAAAAGAGCTACGCCGCGCCGCGCGGTGAACACGGGCTGGGTTCCAACAAGACCGGAAAGAGCGGCCACGACATAACCCTTGAAGTGCCAGCCGGCACTCTCATCAAGGATGTTGCTACAGGCGAAGTACTTGGTGATCTGGTCAACAGTGGCGACACAGTCGTTGTGGTGAAGGGCGGGAAGGGGGGACGGGGGAATTCCGCCTTCGCGACGTCAACCAACCAGGCGCCAAGGGAATTTGAACAGGGCGTGCCCGGAGAGGAACGTGACATCGAACTCGAACTCAAACTTCTTGCTGATGTCGGTCTCGTGGGATTTCCGAATGCAGGAAAGTCCACACTCATCTCCGTCATCTCGGCGGCAAAACCAAAGATTGCAGACTATCCGTTTACAACACTCGTTCCCAATCTTGGTATCGTCCGCATTGACTACGGGAAGAGTTTCGTTGTGGCGGATATTCCCGGATTGATTGAAGGAGCCCACACAGGAAAGGGGCTTGGCATTCAATTCCTTCGTCACATTGAGCGGACGAGCGTGCTTGTTTTCCTGATTGAGTCTACCAGCGAAAATCCCAAAGCCGACTACAAGACTTTGCTGAACGAATTGACACGGTTCAACGAGGAACTCGCCGACAAACCGAAGGTCATCGTGATCTCAAAAACGGATATCGTTGATGAGAAAGCGATCAAGACACTGAAGAAATTGAAATTCGGCAAGACTCCGGTGCATCATATCTCTGCGGTAAGTGGAGACGGGGTCAAAGGGCTCGTAAAAGAAATGTGGAAACACATCGGTTCGAAGGAAAATGAATAAATGGGAACGACTGTGCTGCGTGGACCGCTCACCATGCAACGGACATTGCTCGTTCTTGGTTGTCTTTCGATGCTTCTCTTTATAGTGTTCCTCGCCGGACTCTCCGTGGGAAGCGTTGCGATTCCCTTTCCCAGAATTATTGAAATATTGTTTGGAAGCGGTGGGATCTCGGAACCCGAACGGACGATTCTGCTCACGATACGGCTGCCACGGGTCCTTCTTGCGGTGCTCGTTGGGGCAGGACTTTCTGTTGCAGGTGTTGTCTTTCAGGCGATGTTGCGTAACCCTCTTGCGGAGCCGTACATCCTCGGCATATCCAGCGGCGGCACGATCGGCGCCATCCTCGCAATCGGGTTCTCGTTTGGTACGTCGAATATCACCACACCGGTTGCTTCGTTCATGGGGTCAGGCCTCGTTATGCTACTGGTGTACGCGATTGCTCATCGACGCGGTCAGCTCGATACATTCACTCTCCTGCTTGCTGGGGTGATGATCGGCGCCTTCTTCAACGCAGCGGTGATGATGCTGATTGCGGTTTTCAACCAGGAGATGCGCAATGCGTTCCTCTGGCTCATGGGCAACCTCAGCAGCGCGAGCATGGAATCGCTCACCTTTGTTGCGCCGGTCCTCGTTGCAAGTTGTGCGCTTTTGCTGTTTCATGGCCGCAGTTTCAATCTCATTGCTACGGGGGATGAAGCTGCAATGCAGCTCGGCGTGGAGGTGGGAAGGGTAAAGAGACGAGCGTATTTGCTGGCTTCGCTCATCACCGGACTGGTGGTGTCGGTCAGCGGTGTCATCGGGTTCGTCGGACTCATCATCCCGCATATCTGTCGCATGCTCTTCGGCCCGGACCACCGCTTGCTTCTTCCCGCATCTTGCCTTCTCGGTGGGAGTTTTCTCATTGTTGCTGATATCATCTCAAGAACTGCACTTGCTCCGACCGAGATTCCTGTCGGCGCTGTTACTGCTGCGATTGGCGCCCCAGTGTTCCTCTACCTTCTACGCAGGTCGTAGAATACCGCCTAATCCCCAACCGTTTTGCTGAAAAACCTCATTCCGCGCTTAGGCCCTTGGTCTGGATTAACGTGGAGGCCCAGCCAGTGGCCGGCAAAAATGAAGTCACATCGCTGCTATTTTCCCTTGACTTCTGCATTGTAAACGGTTACATTGCCAAACGAAAATGTAAACGTTTACATCTTCTCCTATAAACCAATCCGATGTCGATACAATGGTGACAATAAAAGACGTTGCTCGCGAAGCCGGTGTTTCCATTGCGACTGTATCACGCGTCTTCAATAACGTTGGCTTGGTCAATTCAGATACCCGTCATCGGGTTCAACAGGTTGCGCGACAGCTGAAGTACGTTCCCAACTCCCTTGGCAGAAGTCTCTCGACAAGAAAAACTGACGCCATCGGATTACTGCTTCCCGATCTCTTTGGAGAGTTCTTCTCCGAGGTTATCAGGGGGTGTGACCAGACGGCGCAAAAGAACCGATACCACCTTCTGGTTTCCAGTTCGCATAATAATCGCGCTGAACTGGACGCAGCCTTGAAAATGATGCGAGCCCGAGTTGATGGATTGATTATCATGTCACCGCACATCGATGCTCATACCCTGGAGGAGAACCTTCCGCACAGTCTCCCTGTTGTCCTGTTGAACTGCAATGTTAATGCCGGGGAGTTTGACTCCCTCAGTATCGATAATTTTGGCGGGGCTTATCAGATGATGCAACACCTGCAGGATCATGGCCATAGAAGAATTGCCATGATCAAAGGGACCGATCAGAATGTCGATGCAGCAGAACGCCTGCGCGGATACCGGTCGAGTATCGAACAAGGAGGAGCAGAACGCGATGCGCAATTGGAGTTGGGAGGTAATTTCTCCGAATCAGCGGGCTATGATGCGGCGGTCAAAGCGCTTGAAATTAGTCCCCGTCCAACTGCGATATTTGCCGCGAACGATTCCATGGCTATTGGAGCCCTGAGTGCACTCAGGGAGAAGCGTATTCGCGTTCCGCAAGACATGGCCTTGGTGGGCTTTGACGACATTCCGGTTGCCCCGTATCTCTCGCCATCACTTACCTCGGTTCGTTTTGGGATCAACAACCTCGGCGTCATAGCGGTTCAGACGTTACTCCACGCTGTTCGAGAGAAGAACAAACACCATAAGCAGCAGGTTGTGCTTCCAACGACATTGACCTTGCGTGAGTCATGCGGATGCACCCAGTGAACAGGACCATTAACAAATGAAGAAGGAGGTGATCGTGCGGTGGCGGGTTTAACAATATTGTTCCAAAACTCACTGATCTGTGAGTCACAGGGGGAGCAACACATTCACCATTACAATATTTATAGAGGAGATTGAAAGTCATGAAACAACGATTCATTTTTCTATGTCTGGTGGTGCTTGTGCTGGCATCGGTGCTGACTTCCTACGGTCAGATGATTCCACGCACCGATGTAGTCTGGGCACGCACGACGACCACGGCCATCGCAGTCGACGGCCAATTGAACGAAGCGGCATGGGCCTCTGCCGAGTCCCTCAGGATTGTCTATGGCATAGATAACGGAATGCCCGGGAGCGGCTGGTTTAAAGAGAATGGTTTGGATAGTCCACAGGACTCGACAAAGGCAACCGTAAAGTTTCTGGTAAAGGGAGATAGCCTATACGTCGGAATAAGAGTGTGGGACAAGTCGGTTGGTGGAGGAACCTTCAACCATTTCGACGGCATCCTTTCAAACATCCGTCGCAAAGAACAAACCGACCGCCCCGTGAACAGTGGTGAGCTCTTTTATGCGTGGGTGAAGGAAGGCTGGGCGGACACTTCGGCCGACCAACCCGGTCGAATGCCGTTCTTTGGCGGACCGTGGGGAAGCTCGCCATATGCACCACGTCCGGATACGCTGAAAGCTATATGGGACGCCGCGACGGTAGTTCAAGGGACGCAGAACAACGACGCGGATGTTGATGTGGGCTACACGATAGAAATCAAGATTAACGTGGGGGCGCGTGGGTATACGGTCAGTCAGCCGGGCGGAGATATCATAATGTATAGTCTCTCAATTTATGATGCGGACTACGAATGGCCTCTTGATACACTGAGGCAATCAGGTAACCGTGTGTGGTACCAATGTCCTTGGGGGAATGCGGCAGCGTATGGCCACATCCGGATATACGCACGACCTGATGTTGGATTGGCGGGGTCCGTCCCATTTGTTGGTGCTGAGCGTATCATTCCAAGTGCAGGATCTCTGGCTTCACCAGTCTTGGATGGAAGTCTTACCGAACCCGTCTGGAGCGCGCCGAATGTCGGGACGCTGCAGATCAAGTTTGGTGATGCAGCAATTCGCGGAGCGTACCCGAGTACAGGACCATATCGCAGCGGTCAATTTCAGCCCACAGTGAATGGCGGTCAGGCAGCCGTGGTTGATCCCAATCTTGCCACTGTAAAGTACTTCTATAAAGACGACACGCTTTTCATAGGCTTCGATGTGAATGACTTCGTGGTTCAGGCAGTCGATCAGCTTGATCGTTGGGACGGATTCCGTGTTATCCTGTGCCAGCGCGACGCGCGAAATGCAGACCAAGCGTTGTTCCCGAGAAGACTCACATTCAGGGTCGGTGGTGCCGGGACCAGCGTCACCACATTGCGTGAAGATGATTTGAGTGCCTTTGGATGGGATTCGCTTTCCCAAGCTGTCCAGGTGGTCATCGCATTGAAGGGCGGAACGACTGTCGATACACTGGGAGTCACGCCCGATGTGGGATATACAGCCGAAATGAAGGTCGTGCTGCCAAGGTTTGGCTATCCTGCAGGCCGTGGAGACGGGGTCGTATTTTTTGGCGCGGTTCACTATGATGGTGACTCATTCTCGCCGGCAAGCAGCAGCTATGGCACCCGCACTTGGTGTATGAGGGAAGGCGACTTTAATGATGGTGCAGCGTGGTCGTACATGGATCCGAACATCACCGTTGGAGTTGACGAAGCGGGGAATACCATCCCAGACCAGTTTACCCTCCTGGGGAACTTCCCGAATCCTTTCAACCCTTCGACCACAATCAAGTTTGCCATGCCCCAGATGAGCGAGGTTACTCTGGAGGTCTTCAACGTACTCGGTCAGTTGGTTGCGACCCAGGCACTTGGCGAACAGCCGGTGGGCGAGCGGTCTGTGCTGTTCAATGCTTCGAACCTCGCTTCCGGTATGTACACATATCGTTTGCGAATGGCCACAACCAATGCCTCACTGGTTGGCAGAATGATGTTGCTGAAGTAAATAGTTCCAGACTGAAGGGGCGGAGTGCTCTCCGCCCCACAGGTCTTCGTCAGAAGGACGAATTCTATTCGGGAACATGATCATGGATGCAGCACAGTGTAGTCGCAGCACACCCCTCTTCATTTTTTGTACGATTGTTTCGTTGGTCTGGTCAACGCTCGCAGTTGCAGGCACCACAGGAAAATTATCCGGATTGGTGCTGGACGCAAACAAGGAGCCCCTCCCATCCGCCAACATCATACTCCTTGGCACATCCGTAGGTGCCGTCTCGGATATTGATGGATACTTCACCATTCTCAATATTCCCGCCGGACGTTATGAGGTGCAGTTTCGTCTGGTAGGTTACCGGACAGTATCGGTAAAGGAAGTACAGGTGACTGCCGACAAGACCACAAGACTCGATGCGTCCATGGAAGAGGATGCCATTACCACGGACGCTATTGTTGTCACTGCACAAAAACCTGTGATCGATGTCAGTCTCACGAGCAGCATTTCAACAATTACCGACAAGGACATTGAGGCGCTGCCTGTGCAGGAACTGCAGGACATTGTGAACCTCCAGGCCGGTGTGGTTGACGGGCACTTCAGAGGCGGTCGTGCGGGAGAAGTACAATATCAAGTGAATGGTGTTTCGGTCAACAACTCGTACGACAACACCTCGACAATCAAGATTGACCGTTCACTCATCCAGGAAGTCCAGGTGATCACCGGGACATTCGACGCAGAATATGGCCAGGCGATGAGTGGTGTGGTCAACACGGTCCTGAAATCGGGAGGCGATACCTACGCGTGGAATGCAGAAGCGCTTGCCGGGAGCTTCTTGTATTCGAGTGGAGGACAGAGAAATCTGGATTATGAGTTCCGGCCGGAATTCATCAACCAGAACTATCAGCTAAGTGTCAACGGTCCGACCGGACTTCCCCAAACTTTCTTCCTTGTCAGCGGCCGCAGGAATGTCTTCAACGACTACTTCCTTGGCGAACGGCGGTTCAATCCATTGGATACGACTGGTTTGTATGATCCATTCATTTACTTTACTCAACCGAACGGCGACGGAAAAGTGGTTGCCCTGGCTTATACACGCGAATGGTCCGGCTTGGCAAAAATCACCAACAAGTCGTTGGAGGGAATTGAGATCAGCTATCAAATACTCTTCAACGCGATCAAAGCCAGCAAATTGGACGATGCGTTTACTTTCCGGCTGAACCCCGACGGCAAGAAGAAACAAGAGACCACTTCGTTGGTGCATGGAGTCGATTTCACCCAGACGGTTTCAACAACTACGTATTATACCGTGAGTGTCCGGCAGAATTACTTTGAATACTCCGATTGGGTATATGAGGATTTCTACGATCCGCGATACGACTACGCAGGAGCGAGCATATCTTTCAGCGACTTCGAGTATGGAGCAAGTCTACTGGGAGTTGACTTCGGCCGTTTCCGGCAAAAAACAAATACCGCCGTTGTCAAAGGTGCAATCACGAGTCAAGTCGCGCGTGAACACCAACTCAAGCTCGGTGTCGAGCTTCAGACATCCGCGGTCGAGTTCGGCACTGCCGGTACGTTGACCTACAAAGGCGACTCCCTGTATCGTTATGTGAACTTCCCTCCGGACTATCCCGGAGTGCAGTTTTACTTTCCCGTATCAATGGCGGCATACGGCCAGGATCAGATCGAATGGAAAGATCTGACGGTACGTGCCGGTATCCGGTTCGAATACTTCGATGCGCGCAGTACTCTTCCCAGTGATCTCTCAAATCCAGCGAACGCAATACAGGGGGCACCCCTGTCGTTTCCCCGCCGTACTTCGAAGAAAGTCTCCTTTGCTCCTCGATTCGGGCTCTCGTATCCGATATCAACATCATCCTCCGTTTTTTTCTCTTACGGCCACTTCTACCAGTTGCCGCCGTTGCGGGACATTTTCGACAACGCCAATTATGATAAGCTTGCCACGCTTCAGGAGGGGACCGGCAACTACTCTGTCGTCTACGGAAATCCGGATATCAAGCCGGAGCGCACGGTGCAGTACGAATTCGGCTACAAGCACGCGCTTACCGATTTTCTCGGCCTGAACCTCAATCTGTTCTATAAAGATATTCGCGATCTCCTCGGTGTTGAAATCGTCGAAACGTATGCTGCGGCTGCATATGCCAGATTGACGAATGTAGACTTTGGCAACGTGACAGGGTTCACGATCTCGCTGGATCAGCGTAGGTTGGGAATACTCAGCTCGACAGTTGACTACACATGGCAGATGGCGCAGGGCAACTCGAGCGATCCTGATGAGACTGCCAATCGTGCGGCAGCAGGTGAGGATCCCCGGCCGCGTCAGGTACCGTTGAATTGGGACCAACGGCACACGCTCAACCTTACGGTCCAGCTTACAGAGCCGGACAATTATTCCGTCAGTACGATTGTCCGTTATGGCAGCGGTCAGCCCTATACGCCTGAGCTGGGGTCGGGGTTCGGAGCGGAGGTGGAAACGAATTCCGGTCGCAAGCCAAACGGCATTGTTGTCGACGTACGTGGCGAAAAGTCTTTTACGATTGCGGACGTGGAGATGAGTCTGTTTCTACGCGTGTTCAACCTTTTCGATGCCCGGTACTTCAACGGCACAGTGTTCTCGAATACCGGGAGCCCGGACTACGGACTGTTCCCCCAGTCGTCAGATAGAAACCAGCTTGCCAACCCCACAAGGTATTACGCGCCCCGTCGGATCGAAATCGGCGTTTCAATGAACTCATCATTCTGATGCGATCATGGAGAAGCGATCAATGAACATGAGACAGATTGGATTTCCTCTCTTGGTGTTGTGCCTGGCACTTCCATCAAGCCGACTGCTTGCACAGCTTGTTCCCACGGTCCCTCCCGAGAAGAGAGGTCGCCTTGATGCAGAGCGTGAAGGATCTCACGATGCGAACAATATTCGCACGGCGTTTTTTAACTACGGCATGGTCGGCAACTACCCGGCTGACCCCATCGGGGTGGACTTGAGTGTCTTTCACTCCGTTGAGGTGCCGAAAGGAAGTGGGGTAAACTACACGGATGGTATTACTCCATTCGTGCTTGCCAAAATCCGTCTGACCAACGGTGACTCCGCCTATGTTATGGAATCAGGTTACAGGGAACGGCAGGAGACCAGTCCATTCTCAGCCCGTACAATGAGATTTGAGCCGCGCCCCGGATATTTTGAAGCAGACCCAAGTCTCAACCGTGGAAGGTCGCCTGCGATCAGCAACGATCCGCGGACGTGGCCCTCAACATGGCCTGACAAGGACGCCACGTGGGATGGAACGTGGAATGGCTACTTCGGCAAACTGCCGGCAGCGGACCAGGAGAGCTTCACGGTGATGGATGACGAATATTATGACAAATGGCGGATGGGTTCACCTCATGGCTCGTACTATGCCGATAGTCGCGATTCCTCGCGCCGCGGTCTCGGCTTACGCGTGGAAGTCCGTGGATTTCAGTGGTCGAATCCCCAGGCAGCCAATGTAATATTCTGGCACTATGACATTACTAATGAAGGTACAACAGACTATCCGCAACCTGGCGAAGCGGAGAACATCATCTTTGGATTGTACATGGATTCCGGCGTCGGAGGTTCGGCTATCAGTTGCGACGGGGTGGCTGAATCGGACGATGACAACGCGAAGTTCGATACGACATCAGGTCTCAACCTTGTCTACACCTGGGATTTCTTCGGTCGCGGCAGAGGTCTGTCGAACAACTGCTTCCCCACGGGGTATCTCGGGTATGCATACCTGGAAACTCCCGGTAAACCCGGTGATGGAACGGATAATGACAATGATGGCATCAGAGATGAGAAGAGAGATTCGGGGCCCGGTACGCTCATTGAAGGGGAGGATGCAATACGCGCAGCCGCAGCGGCCCTTTATGACACGACGAAGTTCAGGATACAGCTTGGTTCACTTCTTCTTCGTCCGGCAGTGCGAGCCGGCCGTTGGTGGACTGGTGATGAAGACCTGGATTGGGTTGCCCTTGCAGACGATACGGGCGAGGATGGAGTGTTCGAAACGAATGATCCGGGAGAGGGTGATGGAGTGCCGACCGCCGGAGAGCCCCACTTCGATCGCACAGACAAGGACGAGTCCGACCAGATTGGATTGACGGGATTTCAAATGAACTATATCAACAATCCGGGCGGAACCCCGGACAATGTTGTGTTCTTCCGAACTGGCCAGCCACCGCATCCGGACTGGCCGAAGGAGCTGTTTGACAAATGGAGCAGCCCGAACGTCAATACGCGCTTTGATCCGAGAACAGGTGCGGAGAGAATCAATATCGGCTTCCTCTTTGCATCCGGACCATTTACACTCAAAGCAGGGAAAACCGAGCGGTTCAGTCTGGCTCTTGCATACGGCTCCGATCTGCAGGAGCTTCGCACGACGGTGAGAGTTGTCCAGGCGATCTACAATGCCAATTATCAATTTGCAGTTCCACCACCATCGCCCACAGTCAAGGCGGAGGTTGGCGACAAATACGTTCAGCTGACATGGGATGATGTCGCTGAACACAGTACTGATCCCATAACAACAGTGAACGACTTTGAAGGATACCGTATCTACCGGTCGACCGATCCCGAGTTCAGAGATCCCAGAGTGATTCTTACGGGGAGAGGAACAGGAACAATCGGGAATGGAAAACCAATCGCGCAGTTTGACTTGAAGAACGGCATCGGCGGTTTTTCCGAAGTCACCGTCGAAGGGATTGCGTACTACCTTGGTGGCGAGACGGGCATCACCCATACCTTCAAGGATGTCTCGGTGGTAAACGGGCAGCAGTACTACTACGCGGTGTGCGCGTATGACTATGGCCCGACAGTTCAACTCCAGGGTCAGGACGTGTTCGCGTACTATCCCTCGGAAAATGCCATCGCGGTTTCGAGAACGCCACGTGGCGGAACTATTCTCCCCAAGAATGTTGTGGCAGTCCGCCCCAATCCCAAAGCCCTTGGCTACACAGCTGCGTCAGCTTCGCTGGTAACACGCGAAGCCGGGCTGGGCACGGGGACAGTGGATGTCCGTGTTCTCGATTCCAAACTTGTCCCCAACAATCATCTCTTCAAAATTACGTTCAATGCAAACTCGGATCAGGTGCTGGCGAATTCTTACAACCTCATCGATAGTACCACCGGAGAGGTTCTCTTCAGCACCGGGCGGGACTTTTTCGGGGAAGGTACCGGCGTGTCCGAAGCAGGGGTTCAACCTCAGATTTCGACGCTACCGACTGTTGTTGTTGATACAATCGGGAGCGGGTTCACTGCTGGAAGCACAACCAATGCAAGACTTTTAGTGAGCTACTCGTCGGGTGCTGCCATGCCGATAACCCTCCGGCGAAGGAACTTCCCGTATGATCTGCGAATCTCGTTTTCCAATGTCGTCATCGATACAGTGGAAGGGATTTTTCCTTTTCCTGCCTTTGACAGACCCGTGAAGTTCCGTGTGGTTGCACTTACCCCGAGTGGTGAGGAACATCTTCGATGCAAATTCGTCGACCTCACCGGCGATTCAACACTGAGCCTGCACCCCGATGAAGTGATTCAAGTATTCACGGGTTCGGATAGTCTCATCAGCAATCAGCGCTGGACATGGTCCATCAAGATCAAGTCTGATTCGGGTACGGTGATCACTCCTACCCTGGGCGATGTGTACGATCTGAAGCTCCAGTATCCCTTCACCAAAGGGGATGTCTTCACGTTCCACACAACTGCAGAATTCATCGAAAGCGGAAAGGCAAAGGAAGCGTTTGATGGAGCTCCCTACGTTGTTCCCAATCCATATGTTGGAGCGGCGAGCTTTGAGCCCTCTCTTTTTGCAACATCGGGGCGGGGCGACCGCCGCATGGAGTTCCGCGGTCTCCCGCAGAGTTGTACAATCAGAATTTATACAGTGCGCGGCGAGCTTGTCCAGACACTCACACATGAGGGCTCCACAGAAGGTTATGTTCCGTGGGACCTGCGCACGAAAGACAACCTCGACGTTGCGCCGGGGCTGTATGTCTTCCAGGTCGATGCGGGTGAGGTGGGAACGCACATCGGCAAGTTCGCCATCATAAAATAGGCGAGGATCATCATGACATTCAAAGTTCTCTCGGCCGGAATTCTGTTGGTAAGTGCGACATTGGCGTTGGCGCAGTCAAAAACAGGGACGAGCGTTGGTCAGTTCCTTCTGATTGAGCCGAGTGCTCGCATTGCCGCCATGGGAAATGCCGGCGTCACGGTGCATGACGAAATCCAGGCCGCGTACTACAATCCCGCCGCGATCGGCTATTTTTTCTCGAACGGTGCACAATTCACCCACGTTCCCTGGATTGCGGATATCACCTACGACTTTGTAGGACTTGGAATCACGCTGGGAGACTTCGGCAACATGTTCGCGAGCGTCACATCACTCAGTTCAGGAGAGATTGATGTGCGAACCGTCGAGCAGCCGTTGGGAACCGGTGAGCGATACACCGTTTCTGACCTGGCATTTGGAATCGGCTATGGCCGGCAGATCTCGGACAAATTCTCCGTCGGTGTTCAGGTAGCGTACCTGCAGGAAACAATCTGGCACAGTTCCATGAGTGCGTTTGCACTTAATGTCGGGACGCTCTACCGGATCTCTGAAGATGGGTTGCATATAGGTGCAAGCATTGCGAATTTCGGCACGCGCGCGAAGTTCGATGGAACTGATTTGCGCGTTTTGTATGACCAGAATGCAGCCGCGAATGGCGACAATGGTAATCTCCCGGCGGTGTTGTTTACGGAAGACTTTCCCCTTCCCATTATGTTCAGGGTGGGGATAGGAATGCCTCTGCTTGTTGATGAGAACAACCGGTTTCATTTTGCCGTGGACGCTTTTCATCCGAGCGACAATACCGAAAGCGTGAGCTTCGGCGGCGAATGGATGTTTATGAATACGTTTGCAGTCCGTGGCGGCTATCAGAACCTTTTCCAGCAGGATTCTGAAGTCGGGTTAACGCTTGGTGCGGGATTGCAGTATACCCTTGACGCATATAATTTGAACTTCGACTATGGTTGGGCCGACCATGGTCGTCTGGAGCAAACGCACCGGCTCTCATTGGGAGTGCGATTCTGAGAGGCGTCCGCCAACGACGTTGGTGCGTTCCATCGCTCTTATGAACTTCGTGATCCCCATACTAGAAAATGGCGAGCATCTGATCTTCGGCATGCCGGGGAAAATTCTACAGGATACAGTTGGTTATGAAGACGTTCAAAACGCGTTACGGCCATTTCTCTTCTGACGGAAAAGAGTTTATCGTTACCTCTCCCCGCACACCACGTCCCTGGATAAATGTTATCAGCAACGGCGACTACGGCTTTACCATCTCCCAAACGGGAAGCGGATACAGTTGGCGAACACACGCACAGCTTAACCGGGTAACGCGCTGGGAGCAAGACCTGATCAAGGATGAGTGGGGCAAGTATCTGTATCTCAAAGACGAAACAGGGAACGTGTGGTCCGCGGGATGGAAACCGGTGTGCACGGAGCCGGATTCGTATACCTGCCGGCATGGAATTGGATATTCGATTATTCAATCGAAGAACTTCGGGATCGAAACAGAACTGTTGATGTTCGTCCCGAATGATCATCCACTGGAAGTGTGGCGACTCACTATCACCAACCGCACACGCAAGAAAAGAACGATCAATCTCTACTCATTCTTTGAATGGGGGCTGGGCCAATCGCCCGACTGGCACCGTGAGTTCCACAAGTCGTTTATCAAGACAGAATACGATTCACGGTCACACGCGTTGTTTGCAACGAAACGACTCTGGGAAGTGCCGACCGAGCGTGGCCATTGGAACACGGACTGGCCGTACGTTGCTTTTCATTCCTCGAACCTGAAGCCCTCCTCATTCGATGCCGACAAAGAATCATTTCTCGGGATGTACGGGAGCCAGTCAATGCCCGGTTCATTGAAGGCAAAGAAACTGAAGAAACATACCGGGAACTGGCTTGATGCGATAGCGAGTCTGCAGAATGAAGTTATGTTGAAGCCCGGTGAAGAAAAAACGGTATGCTTTACCCTTGGCTGCGCTGACTCAAAGGAACAGGCACTCTCCCTGGTTGCAAGGTATCAATCAGTGGATGCCGTGAACGACGAATTCGAACAAGTACACCAGCGGTGGTCGGAGCTGCTGGGCACGGTTACTGTTTCCACACCTGACGATGCAATGAATATCATGGAGAACACTTGGCTGAAATATCAGGCGATCTCCGGAAGGATGTGGGCACGGACGGCGTACTACCAAACCGGCGGTGCGTATGGCTATCGCGACCAGTTGCAAGACAGCCAGCTGTGGCTTGCGATTGACCCTGAAAGGACGAAGAAGCAACTGCGGCTGCATGCCCGGCATCAGTTTCAAGATGGCTCGGTATACCACTGGTGGCACCCGATATCCGAGTTGGGACTGAGGAATCAGATTTCCGATAACCTGCTCTGGCTTCCGTTCGTCATGAATGCGTATTTACAGGAAACAAATGACTTTGCCATTCTTGAGATTGAAGAACCGTTTGTTGACGGACCGGGTTCCGCCACAATGTATGATCACTGTTGCCGTGCCATTGACAGGGCACTTGAGAAATTCAGTGAGCGGGGCCTGCCTCTGATTGGTGGCGGTGACTGGAATGACGGGCTGAGTGCCGTCGGACTTGACATGAAGGGAGAATCGATCTGGCTCGGACACTTCATCCATCGTGTGCTCATGGACTTCTCGGAGATTGCACGACGTACAGGTGATGCGGCCCGCGCAGAGCGGTATACCGATCGAGCTCGGGGTCTTCGCGAAAAGCTAAATACCATTGGATGGGATGGCGAGTACTACGTTGGCGCCACAAAAGATTCAGGAGAGAAGATTGGGAGCCATGAAAACACCGAGGGCGCAGTCTGGCTCAATCCGCAGACATGGGCAGTCATTGCCGGTGTTGCGGATGATGCCCGGGCTCGCACAGTGATGGATGTCGTCGAACAAAAACTGGAAGAGAAGATCGGCCCGCTGTTACTGTCTCCCGCGTATGAAACCCCTGACAAGTATGTCGGATATCTGACGCGGTATGCGGCCGGGATGAGAGAGAATGGCGGCGTATACACACATGGTGCAACATGGGCCGTGATTGCCGAGGCCCTGCTCGGTCGCGGAGATAACGCGTACAGGATGTATTCCAAACTCAACCCCATTCACCGGGGAAAGAAACCGGACGAGTATTGTGCCGAGCCGTATGTCACAGCAGGAAATATTGAGGGTCCTGCTTCAGTTTTCTTTGGACGCGGGGGGTGGTCATGGTACTCCGGTTCTGCTGCGTGGCTGTTCAAGGTCGGATTGGAATGGGTGCTTGGTATCCGGCCAACGTTCGATGGGTTAATGATCGATCCTTGCATTCCTTCCTCCTGGAGGGGGTTCACGGTGAGAAGAACATTCCGCGGTGCCGTGTATGACATTCAGGTTAAGAACCCTGACGGCGTGCAATGCGGGGTGAGAGAATTGTGGGTTGACGGGAAACGGACGTGTGAATCGAAGGGCCCGAGAAACAAAGTGGTGCCTGCGTTTAATGCAGGAACAGATCATGAAGTGATGGTGATACTTGGTTGACCAATGAGCAGGGGTGATATCGTGAAGAAACCATTCGTCCTTCTTGTGTGTGTGTTGGTGGGTGTTGGCAGTGCGCGGGCACAAATATCCACTGACGCATTGCTGGACACGATTCAACACGCGGCGTTCAATTTCTTCTGGCAGGAGGCGAATCCGGCAAACGGTCTCATTAAAGATCGCGGTCCGGGGAGTGCGCCGTCAAGCATCGCGTCTGTCGGTTTCGGGTTAAGTGCGATTTGTATTGGAGTCGACCACGGATGGGTATCGCGGGCCGCTGCCCGTGACCGCATCGCGAGAACACTCAACACATTCTGGACCGGCCCCCAAGGCGGTGGTGCGAGTGGGTACATCGGCAACTTCGGTTTATTCTACCACTTCCTTGACATGTCGTCTGCGACCCGGACATGGGACAGCGAGCTTTCCACGATCGATACCGGGTTGTTGCTCGCCGGAATTATCGATGCGCGTCAGTACTTTGATGGGACCGATTCAGTTGAGACGAGAATCCGGGCTCTAGCCGATTCGATCTACAGGCGCATGAACTGGAATCTCATGCGCAACTTCAATCCGGGAATTCTGATGGGGTGGAAGCCCGGGACCGGCTTTTTGGGATATGGACAATGGATCGGCTATAACGAAGCGACCATCATGTATATTCTTGCCCTGGGATCTCCCACGTATCCCGTCGATTTTCTTGGGTGGCAAACCTGGACGCAGGGGTATCAAGCAGGGACACTCTACGGACATCACTACGTCTATTTTCCTCCCCTATTCGGTCATCAGTATTCTCATTGCTGGATTGATTTCCGCAACATCAATGAACCGTATATGGCCCAGCATGGCTTGACGTACTTCGAGAACTCGCGCCGCGCCACGCTTGCGCAGAGGGCCTACAGCATTGCGAATCCTGCCGGTCATGCCGGCTACAGTGATTCCTTGTGGGGGATCACGGCGAGCGATTCCCCGACGGGTTACAGTGCACGGGGAGCACCCCCCGCACAGAACGACGACGGGACCATCGTTCCCACCGCGGCGATCAGCTCAATCCCGTTCGCTCCCGATGAAGGAATAGCCGTTGCCCGCAATATGTGGGAGAATTACCGTTCACAACTCTGGTTGAATCCGTATGGCTTTCGCGATGCGTTCAATCTTAATGTCAACTGGTGGGATCCATGGATCATCGGCATCGACCAGGGCCCGATGATCATCATGATCGAGAACTATCGTACAGAGCGTGTGTGGAATCGGTTCATGCAGAATCCCGATGTGCAGCGTGGTTTACAGCTCGCCGGCTTTACACCAACCGCAACTGTAGGCGACGAGGTAGTTCCACGGCATGCCGTGTTGCATCAGAACTATCCCAATCCGTTCAATCCAAAGACAGTCATCCATTATCAACACGCAACAAGCAATTGGGTGAACCTCAGCGTCTTTGACCTGTTGGGACGCCAGGTAGCGGTACTGATCGACGAAACAAGAAGCCCCGGCAAATATTCCGTTTCATTCGATGGTTCATCTCTTCCGTCAGGTGTGTATCTGTATCGGCTAACTGCCGGTGAATTTGTTGAAACGAAGAAATTGGTATTGATGAAATAGCTGTCCTAATATTTTCACGGCGTGCCTAAAACGGCATACACAAATCGAGTGCTTATGAGAAAGAAAACTCTTCTTCTTGCCCTGCTCTCTCTCCCATTCATCTCCTTTGCCCAGGCGGATAACACCCGATGGGATCCGTTCCTCGACACTCTCCAGGAAAGAACCATTCAGTGGTTCCTTGATGTGACGCCACGGGAAACTGGTCTTACTCCTGATCGCTGGCCGACACCATCTCCATCAAGCATCGCAGCCGTTGGCTTTGCACTGACGGGCTATCCCATAGCAGTTGAACGCGGGATGATCACCCGTGCGGAGGCCGCGGATCGCACTTTGAAAACGTTGCGTTTCCTTTGGAAACTCCCGCAAAACGAAGGGTCATCCGGAATTGCAGGGCACCGTGGCTTCTACTATCACTTTATCGACAAGGAAACCGGACTCCGTGAATGGAACTGTGAACTCTCCACAATTGATACGGGGCTGTTGATTGCCGGTGTGCTTTTCGCCCAATCCTTTTTCGGCCTGGAAACGTCTCAGGAAACAGAGATTCGTGCGCTTGCCGATTCTCTCTATAGAAGGATTGACTGGAAGTGGGCGATGGCCGACAAGAATGGAATCGTTATGGGATGGAAACCTGAGGATGGTTTTCATAGCTGGACGTGGCACGGCTATAACGAGGCGATGATTCTCTATGTTCTTGCGCTCGGCTCCCCAACCCATCCGGTTCCCGGGTCGGTGTGGGACACCTGGACTGAAACGTACCTCTGGGCAGAACACTATGGCCAGGAGCATCTCAACTTCATGCCGTTGTTTGGCCATCAGTACTCCCACGTTTGGGTGGACTTCCGCGGCATCAAGGATGACTACATGTGTCACAAGGGTATCGATTATTTCGAGAACTCGCGCCGCGCGACGTATGCCCATCGAGCCTATGGGATGAAGAATCCGAACCAATGGGTTGGCTACTCCGATTCCATCTGGGGTTGGACCGCATGTGATGGCCCGAAGGACACGGTGTTTGTTGTCAACGGGATTGAAAGGAAGTTCCGCTCCTATTCAGCACGTGGAACCGGGGCCGACGAACTTGTCGACGATGGAACAATCGCGCCGACTGCTGTTGGAGGTTCAGTACCGTTTGCTCCGGAGATTTGCATCCCGGCCCTGAAAGCAATGCGTTACAAGTATGGTGACAGGATCTGGACACGATATGGCTTCATTGATGCATTCAATCCCACCTACATTACCCCCGCAACTCCGGACGGTTGGTTCGACCATGATTTCCTCGGCATTGATCAGGGACCAATCATGATCATGATTGAAAACGCGCGTAACGGTTTTGTTTGGGAAGTGATGAAGAGGAACAAGTACATCGTTGCCGGACTCAAAAAAGCCGGCTTCACCGATGGTTGGCTCGACACCGTCGGGAAGCAATGACCACAATCTACAAAGATTGAGCACATGACGTTTTATTCCGGCATCGGTCGTCCCTTACTGGTATTGGTTGTGGGAATGATTCCCTATGGTACCGCTGTGGCGCAACCCCGCACGTATTGCAATCCCATGAATCTCGACTATGGCTACAGCCCCATTCCCAATTTTTCCGAACAAGGCAAACACCGCACAACCGCTGACCCGGTGATTACCTTGTTCAAAGGGAACTACTACTTGTTCTCCACAAACCAGTGGGGCTATTGGTGGTCAGCGGATATGCTGAGATGGCAATTTGTCCCGCGCAAGTTTCTCAAACCCTGGCACAAAGTGTACGACGAGTTGTGCGCTCCCGCCACACTTGTCCTCGGAGATACGTTACTCGTAATCGGCTCTACCCACGAGAAGAACTTCCCGCTCTGGATGAGTACCAATCCACAGGTGGATGAATGGAAGGAAGCGGTGGATTCTTTTGCTGTTGGTGCATGGGATCCGGCATTCTTCGCGAACGACGATGGCCGCGTGTATGTGTACTATGGATCGAGCAATACGTACCCCATCTACGGACAGGAGATCGACCGCAACACGTTCCTCCCGTTGGGTGAACGGAAAGACCTAATCCGACTTCACGGAGATCAATATGGTTGGGAACGGTTCGGAGAGTTTAACGACAATACGTTCTTGGATCCCTTCATTGAAGGGGCCTGGATGAACAAACACAACGGCAAGTACTACTTGCAATACGGTGCACCGGGCACGGAATTCAGCGGTTATGGTGACGGCGTGTACGTTGGAGATCAACCGCTCGGCCTGTTCATATACCAAACGCACAACCCCTTTTCATACAAACCCGGAGGATTCATCAGGGGTGCCGGACACGGCGCCACGTTTCAGGATACGTTTGGCAATTGGTGGCATGTTGCCACAATGCCGATCTCCGTCAAGAACAACTTTGAAAGGCGCATTGGGTTGTTTCCCGCAGGGTTTGACGCGGATGATGTACTCTACACCAACACTGCATACGGAGATTATCCTCACCACATGCCAGCAAGCGGGTCCGATCACCTGCACAGCAACTTCACCGGATGGATGCTGCTGAATTACAACTCACCGGTCAGGGTGTCTTCAACCTTTGGTGGTTACGCACCCAATCTTGCGGTAGACGAAGATATTAGAACATATTGGAGCGCCGTTTCCGGCAGCAGTGGTGAATGGTTGGAGAGCGACCTTGGCAGTATCAGCACGGTGCATGCCATCCAGGTGAATTATGCCGACCAGGACGCTGATCTGCTTGGCAAGCATGAAGACCTTCGACACCAATACATACTGCACTACTCTCTTGACGGAAAGGATTGGCAAGTTCTGGTTGATAAGAGTCGGAATGAGACCGATGTGCCACACGACTATGTTGAACTGAAACCTCCGACGGATGCGCGGTTCATCAAAGTCGAGAATGTGCATGTGCCGACGGGTAAGTTTGCACTCAGCGGACTGCGTGTGTTCGGGAAGGGTCACGGGAGCAAGCCGGCTCCTGTCAGGCATTTTATGGTGCTCAGGGGAGAGAGCGAACGACGGAATGCCTGGCTCAAATGGCAAGCGTCGGATGACGCGCAGGGGTATACCATTTATTTTGGGATCGCCCCGGACAAACTCTACAGCAACGTGATGGTCTATGGCAGCAATGAGTATTATCTGAAGGCAATGGATAAGAACCTCCCGTATTATTTCCAGATTGAGGCTTTCAACGAAAATGGTATCGGCGAGAGAACTGCTGTTGAGCAGATTGAATAGACGCAGATGAACCCGACTTTCATGAAATATCCAACCATGCTTTGTTGGATATCGCTGGCTATTATGTTGTGCTCCAGTGCCGTCCTCACCCAACCGCATGTGCTGGACGAGTTCGAGGATCTCACCGGGTGGCAGCCCATTCCTTCCGAAGGGGCGAAAGTGGCTCTCTCGTCGGGTGATGGCAAATCAGGCAAATGCCTTGTTATCGAATTCGATCTCACGGGAGGATATGGCTATACTATCGCACGGAAAAACTTTGCACTCGATCTTCCTTTCAACTATCAGTTTACATTTGAAATGAAGGCCGAGACGCCGATAAACAACTTTGAGTTCAAGATTATTGACTCGTTGGAAAATGTATGGTGGATCAAGAAGCTGAATGTTGAATACCCGAGAGAATGGACGAAGCAGCGCATCAAGAAGCGTCAAATTACGTTTGCCTGGGGGCCCTCAGGAGGAGTGCAGATTCAACGCGTGAAGGCGGTGGAGTTTGTCGTCTCTTCGGGACAGGGTGGCAAAGGTAAAGTCTATATCGACAACTTCCGGTTCGAAAAGATCGATGATGAACTTGCGAAGGGTGCGCGTGTGGAGTTCGATGCGTCCTCCATGAACAAGGGAGGCGAGCCAACGATTGATGAAAAAGGGACGTTACTCAAGGATTGGAGTGCAAGCGGCAAGCAAGAGTGGGTATCCATCAACTTCAATCATCTCAAGGAAATCGGCGGACTGGTGATAGATTGGGATTCGGCCAGACATGCCATACAATACGATGTTCAAGTGTCGGATGATGGCAAGGATTGGTCAACTTCGTATTCCGTCAAGTCCGGCAACGGCGGACGTGACTACATTTATCTTCCGGAAACGGACGCACGGATTCTCAAAGTCAATCTCAATGCAAGTGCGGGCGGAAAGGGATTCGGGATTTCACGGCTAGAAGTCAAAGGCCAGGAGTTCTCCCGAAGTACAAATGATTTTTTTTCCGCGCTTGCATCGGACACGCCGCGGGGCCGGTATCCGAAATACTTTCTCAACGAACAATGCTATTGGACGGTTGTCGGGACGAGCGGCGACAGAAAGGAGGCATTGCTGAATGAACTCGGTACAATTGAGGTTGATCAGGTCCGGTTTTCGCTCGAACCCTTCCTTTATATCAGCGACAAGCTGATAACGTGGAATGACGTCACCCGTGAACAAACTCTTCTTGATGATTATCTTCCCATCCCTTCCGTGGTCTGGAAATACGGTGGACTGGAACTTACGATCCGGGCATTCTCTGCGGGGACCCCGGGGAAATCCGATCTGATCGTCACATACAAAATCGAGAATAAAGGAAGCTCTCCGCCGAAGGGGAAGCTGTTTGTTGCAATGCGTCCATACCAGGTGAATCCCCCGTGGCAATGGCTCAACCATGTCGGAGGCGCTACGCGCATTGATAGCATCCGTATGATGAACAATGTTCTATATGTTCAGGACAAGGTCATCATTCCCATTTCCATGCCGAGCGGCTTTGGCGCGACCAATTTTGACACTGGAGAGATTACGGAATATCTTCAAAAGGGGTCTCTTCCCATTGCACAGAATACCATAGACCCGAGAGGCTTTGGATCGGCGGCTCTGCAATATGATTATGACGTCCCGTCGGGCGTGTCCAAAGAGTTCCATGTTGTCGTACCGTTCCACCGATGGAGCGGCAGCCCGACGCCACACATGAGAGACGGGGCCGATATCTATGTGAATCTTGCGTTGTCAGCAACCGTTCAGTTTTGGCAATCGAAGCTCGACAGGGTTCACATCACACTCCCTGCTTCAGCACAGCCAATCATCAACACGATCAAATCGAATCTCGCATACATCTTCATCAACCGCGACGGTGCGGGGATTCAGCCCGGTTCCCGCAGTTACGAGCGCTCGTGGATCAGGGATGGGTCGCTCACGTCCACCGCGTTGCTGGAATTGGGAATACAGGACGAGGTGAAGGAATACATCGATTGGTACGCGCAGCATCAATTCCCCAGCGGCAAGATCCCGTGCGTGGTGGACCACCGGGGCGCAGACCCGACGAATGAACATGACAGCCACGGTCAGTTTATCTATGCCGTGATGCAATATTTCAATTTCACGAAGGACACTGCGTGGATGCGTACCAAATTCGATCACGTGGCAAAAACGGTACGGTACATCCAGTCGCTTCGGGCTGAACGCAAGACCGATGTGTACAAGAATGGCACTCCTGAGCAGCAGGCCTGCTACGGACTTGTTCCCGAGTCCATCAGCCACGAGGGGTACTCATCAAAAGCGATGCATTCCTACTGGGACGATTTCTTCATTCTCCGCGGTCTGAAGGATGCGACAACAATCGCAAACATTCTTGGAGAGGAGAAGCTTGCAGCCGGGTTTGCCGCGGAGCGTGACGATTTCAGCAAGGATCTGTATGCTTCGATACGCATGGCGATGAAGAACAAAAACATCGACTACATTCCAGGGTGCGTGGAACTCGGAGATTTCGACGCGACCTCAACGACAATCGGCATCCATCCGGTGAATGAGCTTGGCAATATCCCAGAACCGCAACTCCACAACACGTTCGACAAATACTATGAGTTCTTCAAGAACCGGAGAGACGGAAAGATCAAATGGGAGGCGTACACACCGTATGAAAACCGCGTCATCGGCTCGTTTGTATTCCTTGATCAGAAGGAACGGGCGCATGAAGTTCTGGACTATTTCATGAAGGACAGGCGTCCGGCGACATGGAATCAATGGGGAGAAGTCGTGTACAGCGATCCCGCATCGCCGAAGTTCGTGGGGGATATTCCCCACACGTGGTGCGGTTCGGATTTCATCCGCTCGGTGCGGGCGATGTTTGTGTACGAGCGGGAGAGGGATACCTCACTCGTTATCGGTGCCGGGATTGCTGACGCGTGGGTGAACGATCCGACCGGAGTGCAAGTATCAAATCTGCCGACCTACTACGGGAACGTGAGCTACACGATCAAGAAAGATGGCGCGAAGGTTCGCGTCGATGTCAGTGGCAACGTGATCGTGCCGACGAAGAAGATTGTCCTGAAGTCCCCGTTGTCCGATAAAGTCAAGAGTGTAAGAGTGAATGGGCTGGCAGTCAGAAAATTCACAGGAAATGAAGTCACTCTCCGTTCGCTTCCTGCGACAGTGGAATGGGAATACCGGAAAAGATAGAATGTCATCTGAACCTCGCGATTCATAATGGTGCGCACTCGCATTCCTCTCAATGGTTACTGGCAGGTAGCTCCAGGGACGAGAGACGTACTGCCCGAAGCGTGGTCCGGGACGCTTCCTGTTCCGGGACTGCTGGACCTGACCGAGCCCGCGTACGATTGGGCTTCGAATGACTATCATTGGTATCGTACCGTCTTTTTGATTCCGAAAGATGTTGCCTTTACGATTGCCTTTCTGCGGATCGAACAAGCAATGTTCGGTACAGCAGTCTGGTTGAATGGGAATCCCGTAGGTTGCGACATAGCATGCTACACGTTGCAGGAGTACGATGTACGGAAGGCCTTGAAGCGGGATGCGGAAAACGAGTTGCTCGTGCGCGTTGGGTTGAAGTCCACGCTTCCTCCGGAGAGTGCCGTTGGGAAAGATCAGGAGCGTAGCGAGTTTATACCGGGAATATGGGGAGATGTTGAGTTGGTGTTGACCGGGAATCCGCGCATCAAGCTGGTGCAGATCATTCCTCATATCAATACCGGCATCGCGGAAGCGCGTTTCTGGATTGAAAACGCCTCGACGGACGATTGTCGCGTTGAGATTGCCGCGGGCGTTCGGGAGAAATCATCAGGCAGGGTATGCGCTCTGGAACAACGCGTATCGGTTGAAGTGAAGGCGGGCAGCGAACACCTGTCCACGTTGGAATTCCCGATCGAATTCATGACGATGTGGTCTCCTGACAGTCCATTTCTCTATGAGGTTGACGCAAGAATCCAGAATCTCACATCCACGTTCGATCAGTGCACTACCACTTTCGGGATGCGCGAGTTTCGAGTATCGGGTGGAGATCTCCTCCTTAACGGAAAAAAGATACTTCTCCGCGGAGGCAACATTGCTTTTCATCGGTTTCTCTCGGATGCAGACCGCGGAACTCTCCCCTGGAATCTTGAGTGGGTGAAGAAACTTCTGATCGATATCCCGAAAGCACACAACTTCAATTTCTTCCGCAACCACCTCGGACAAATGTACAACCGCTGGTACGATATTGCCGATGAGCATGGAATGTTGCTGCAAAACGAATGGCAGTTCTGGACGACAACGGGATCAAAAGAGCAGATCACGAAGGAGTTTACCTGCTGGCTGCATGACAATTGGAATCATCCCAGCGTTATTATCTGGGATGCTCTCAATGAGTGTTCTGACGATATTGTCCAGAAGGAGATCATTCCTGCGATGAAGGAGCTCGATCCAACGCGGCCGTGGGAGTCGGTGGATTTTGTCGAGCAGCACCCGTACATCTATTCGCTGGGGCCAGTGCTAAACAACCGGCAGTTCGGTTTCACCAGGTCGATGCCGGATATAGAGAATATGAAGGTGCCATCCGTGGTGAACGAGTTCCTCTGGTGGTGGTTGGATAAGGACTGGAAGCCAACGACGTTGACTCAGGATGTTATTCTGCGTTGGCTCGGGAGGGATTATACTGAGGACGAGCTGATCGAGCGTCAATCATTCCTGGCACAAGAGCTGGTTGAACTGTTCCGGCGTATGGACGTCGACGCAATCCAGCCATTTGTGTATCTCAGCAATAATGCCGGCCCGACCGCGAACTGGTTTGTCGGACATGTGAAAGATCTGCAGCCCAAGCCCGTCATGAAGTCACTCACGAACGCCTTTGCTCCATTTGGCGTCAGCATTGAGTTATGGGATAGACACTTTTTTCCCGGGGAGCATCGCACTGTCAGAATTTTTTTGTTCAATGATCGCCAGACCCCCAAGAGCGGTGTACTCCGGTGTGGCATTCTGAACTCGCAGGGTGAGTGGGTATTTGAGACGACGCAGCAAGTGACTGTTGACGCAACCCGGGTCAACATCCTTCCCATGACGATCCCGTTCCCACATCAATCCGGAATGTACTCCGTCCGTGCCGAGTTGAGTGACAGGGGAGAATGTCTTTCGTATTCACAGAAGGTGGTCCATGTCATCAGGAGGATTGATCCCTCGCACTGTGCAAATGTTTGCGTTGCCTTGTTGGAGGAGGATCCGGAGATTGGAGGGTTCCTCACAACTCACGGCATTACGGTTGTTCCACTGGAAGAGGCCGACTTGCAGTCTTGCAACGTGGTGGTTGTCAGTGGGGGAGAGGTATTCGGCGAAACATATCAGTCACGGTTGGGGGCACTGAGGACGTTCCTGCATAATGGAAAGAGCGTGATCTTGATAGAACCGGAATACGGAATCGTCGAAAAGGAAACTGTGAACGTGGCATTGAGCACCGAACTCATCATCGAGAGGAGAAAGGATACTGACCGAGGTGGGTACGATTCCTATGTTTTCGCAGAAGACATTGCTCATCCGCTCTGGAAGGGGATTGACAAGGAGCACCTGAAGATGTTCAACGGCGGATATGGGGGAGAAGTCGTGTCGGAACACACCATTAGGTCCGATGTTGCGCACACTGTGCTTGCTCGCTGCGGACTTAATCTCAATATTGCAGCGGTGATGGAAATCCCGTACGGTACGGGGAAAATTATCGTATCTCGCCTGCAACTTCGTGGACGACTTGCGAAGACCGTTGATCGGGGATTCTACAAAAGAAGATCCGATCCTGTCCTTCAACAATATCTCTTGAACCTTATCTCCTATGCATCAACATAGCTACGGACACTCGATTCGAGGAAGAATTATGAGGCAATCGCTCTTCCTGTTTGTGGTTCTCATTCACTGGATCACAACCGGTTTCAGCCAAACAGGAATCTCGACGCTCAACCCGGCTGTTGAAAAGAGGATAGATTCACTGTTGGCCATCATGACTATTGAGGAGAAACTCGGCCAATTGAACCAAACCACAGCCCCGTGGAGTGACGAGACCAGGAAGAACTTTGTCAACGATGACTTGCATGACCAAATGAGGCGCGGGCGGATTGGATCATTTCTAAACGTGGTGGGCGCGGATGTGACGCGCGAGTTTCAACGCGTGGCAGTCGAGGAGTCGCGGCTTGGTATTCCACTCATCTTCGGCTTGGACGTGATTCACGGTTATCGCACCATCTTTCCCATTCCCCTTGGTGCGGCAAGCTCCTGGAACCCTGGAGCTCTTGAGGGGGCCGCACGCATTGCGGCAACCGAGGCAACAGCGCAGGGCATTCACTGGACCTTTGCACCGATGGTGGACATTGCGCGGGATCCGCGTTGGGGAAGGATTGCTGAAGGTTTTGGTGAGGATCCATTCCTCGCCTCTGCAATGTCGGCGGCATCGGTGCGCGGCTTTCAAGGAAAGAGTTTCAATGATCCGTCAACAATCGTGGCATGCGCCAAACACTTCGTTGCCTACGGAGGAGCGCAGGCCGGGAGAGACTACAGCACCGTCGATATCTCCGAGCGTACGCTCAGAGAAGTATATCTTCCTCCGTTCAGAGCTGCCGTTGACGCGGGGGTCGGGACGCTCATGAGTGCGTTCAACGAAATCTCCGGTGTGCCGGCAAGTGCAAATGTTCAGACGCTCTCCGATATCCTTCGCGGCGAATGGGGGTTCAAGGGTTTCGTGGTGAGTGATTGGACGTCGGTGATGGAGTTATTGCACCACGGCTTCGCCGCGGATACCGGAGATGCTGCTGTGAAGGCGTTGAGCGCCGGAGTTGATATGGAAATGGTCAGCGGATTCTATGTCAACACACTTCCGGGTATGGTGAAGGAGGGAAAACTTCCTCGTAGCGTCGTGGACGAGTCCGTCCGTCGCGTGTTGCGCGTGAAGTACGCTCTCGGTCTTTTTGAGAATCCCTACCGTAACTGTGACACTACTCGCGCCGCAAAGGAAATTCTCAACCCGGAATATGTGGCATTCTCGCGCAAGGTTGCCGGCGAATCGATTGTGCTCTTGAAGAATGAAGGGGACATCCTTCCCCTGAAAAAAGATCTGAGGTCCATAGCGGTGATTGGGCCCCTTGCGAACATGAGGTCTGATGCTCTGGGACCGTGGGCCGGACTTGGCGACGGCAAGGACGTTGTGAGTGTGCTGGAAGGCGTGAAAGCTGCGGTTGCTCCGGGAACGAAAGTGCTGTATG
>CAZIHJ010000012.1:44097-48337 GCA_964538485.1 uncultured Chitinophagales bacterium
GGTTCTGCGATTGCCGATGTGTTGTTTGGCGATGTGAACCCCGGAGGAAAACTGCCGGTAACGTTCCCCCGAAGCGTTGGCCAAATCCCGATCCACTATGATATGAAAAACACAGGACGACCCTTCAATCCAACCGATAAGTACACATCAAAGTATCTCGATATCCCCAACACACCGCTCTATCCGTTCGGCTATGGTTTGAGTTATACGAAGTTCGAATATACGGATCTTGTGCTCGTCCCGGAGAGGATAAGGCAAGGTGAGTCGGTGAAAATCTCGGTGCGCATCCGCAACAGTGGCAAGCGCGACGGTAATGAAATTGTGCAGCTCTACATCCGTGATATGGCAGCGAGCTTCACCAGGCCTGTCAAGCAGCTCAAGGGATTCAAGCGTATTCACTTAAAAGCGGGAGAAGCACAAACGGTGGAGTTCGACTTGACGCCGGAATCGCTGTCGATTATCGACGCTGATTGGAAGCCGGTGGTGGAAGCGGGAAAGTTCAAGGTATTTGTTGGGACGAATTCGGTGGATGTGTTGGAAGCGGAATTTAACGTTGAATAACATCATTCTCCTTATCATCCTGACGAGTCTCTGCGGTTGTGGAGGCCCGAAGCAATTACAAATGACTCCTGGCGAACACCAACATTCATTCAAGAAGACAATCACAAAGGAAGTCGGCTATACGTTTCTTATCTTTTTTCCAAAAGAATATGGAAAGGAAGAGAAGAAGTGGCCGTTGCTGATATTCCTTCATGGTTCCGGTGAGCGAGGCAGTGAGATCGATTTGGTGAAAATTCACGGTCCGTTGAAATATGAGGGAAGAGATACTCTCCCATGTATCGTGGCAGCACCGCTGGCCCCGCTTGAAACTCGATGGTCGGTGGATGGACTCAACGCGATGCTTGATGAAATCCTGGAAAAGTTTCCCATTGATCCGGACAGAGTGTACGTCACAGGATTGAGTATGGGGGGCGAGGGGACGTGGAACTTCGCGTATGAACATGCGGATCGCATTGCAGCGATTGCTCCGGTCTCCGGTCGCACTGATCCGAGCCGCGCACACCGACTGAAGAATGTTCCGGTCTGGGCGTTCCATGGCGCCAAAGATCCAATTGTGCCGGTCTTCTGGAGCGAAGAGATGGTCAAGAATCTGAAGGCCGCAGGTGGAAATGCAGCGCTGACAGTCTATCCGGACGCCGGACACGATGCATGGACGGAGACCTATGACAATGCCGAACTCTATGCGTGGCTGCTAAAACAAAGAAAACGACGGGGTGGATTATGAGTGTGACGAATCCTGTCGGGATGTTGCTTGGTGCTTTTGTTGTTCTCCTTATGGCAGGATGTTCTTCGCGAGTTGATCATGGCGGCGAGATTGTCTTCTGGGCGATGGGAGCGGAAGGCGAACGTGTGCAGGCGCTGATACCGGAATTTGAGCGGCGCAACCCCGGTATCAAAGTGCGGGTGCAGATGATTCCCTGGAATGCCGCGCATGAGAAGCTCCTCACTTCCTATGCGGGAAACTCCACTCCCGACCTCTGCCAGCTCGGAAACACTTGGATTCCCGAGTTTGTCGTCCTTGATGCAATCGAACCACTGGATGCGTGGATGGAACGCTCCGTGACCGTCAAACCCTCTTCGTACTTCCCGGGAATTTGGGATACCAATGTCATTGATTCTGCCGCGTATGGAATTCCCTGGTACGTAGACACGCGGGTGATGTTTTATCGAACTGATGCACTGGCGAGTGTCGGTTACAATACCCCGCCCCGGTCATGGATGGAATGGTTTGAACTGTGCGCCAAACTCAAGATCAAGTACCCGCAGAACTACACGATCTTCCTTCCCGTCAACAACGAATGGGCGCCGGCAGTGTTGATGGGCTTGCAGATGAAGTCAAGACTCCTCAAAGAACAAAACACACGCGCCGATTTCAGCGGGAAAGAATTCACGGATGCGATGCATGTCTTTCATGACTTCTTCAAACAGGGATGGGCCCCGACAGGGACACGTCAGTTCATCAATCTGTACCAGGCATTTTCCGAGGGAATATTCGTACAGTATGTCTCGGGACCGTGGAATATTGGAGAGTTCAGTCGACGCATTCCGCCGGAGTTGCAGGACAAATGGATGACCTCGCCATTGCCCGGCCCGGAAGGAGAGATAGGAGTTTCCCTCGCCGGTGGATCAAGTCTCGTCATGTTCAAGGCATCGACAAAAAAAGAACAGGTGTGGAAGCTGATAGAATATCTTTCGGAACCGCAACAACAATTGGAGTTTTATAAGCTTACCGGGGACCTCCCCGGACGAATCGAGGCATGGGAGGATTCGGCACTCGCAACCAACAAATATGCGTCGGCCTTCTTCGAACAACTCAATCACGTGATTGCCACCCCGAAGATTCCCGAGTGGGAACAGATTGCCCAGAAGGTGCGCGTGTACAGTGAATACATTGCTATGGATCAGTTAGCCGTCAATGAAGCGCTGACCGCACTTGACCGGGATGTTGACAGGATGCTTGAAAAGCGCAGGTGGTTGACCTTTGGACGCTAAAGCACGTACCCGGGCGGCCATGTTGTTTCTCGCTCCAGGGATTCTGGCGATAGGAGTGTTCTTCTTCATTCCCGTTGCCGCCTCGTTCCTCATGAGCTTTACAGACTTTGATATCTATTCGCTCGGGGATTTTACCAAAGCTCGCTTCATCGGTTTCAGGAATTATGTCGAGCTATTTGAGGATCCGCTCTTTTGGCAGGCATTGAAGAATACGCTGTACTTTCTTGTGCTCGGGGGGCCTCTGTCCATTGCCGTTTCGCTTTCTGCTGCGCTTCTCCTGCAGTCGAAGCTTGTGCGCTTTAAGGGCTTCTTCCGGCTTGCCTACTTCGCGCCTGTGGTGACGTCGCTTGTTGCCGTTGCCGTGGTCTGGCGGTTTATATATCACCCGAGGTTCGGACTTCTGAACTTTGTTCTCTCATGGGTGGGAATCGATCCGATTGATTGGCTCGGAGATCCGACGTGGGCGATGCCTTCGATTATTCTCATGGCCGTATGGAAGAACTTCGGCTATAATATGATCATCTTCATTGCCGGATTGCAGAACATACCGGATGAGCTGTACGAAGCCGCGAGCATTGATGGGGCGAACACGTTTCAACAATTCGTTTCGATTACACTCCCCATGCTTGCCCCGACGACGTTGTTTATCGGCATCATGACCATGATCGGGTATTTCCAACTCTTCGCCGAACCATACGTGATGACGCAGGGTGGACCGCTGAACAGTACCATGAGTATTGTGTTGATGATGTATGAACGCGGATTCCGGTGGTGGAATATGGGCTTCTCTGCCGCAATCGCATTCGTCTTGTTTGCGATCATTCTCGTTGTCTCACTGATTCAGAACCAATTGATGAAACGGTTCGGATAGCACAATGCGCATAGTGGCAAAAGGCGGTTTGTACATCTTGCTCATCCTTATTACCGGGATTGCGCTCACCCCGCTGTTCTGGATGGCGTCCGCGTCGCTTATGGCCACGGGAGAAGCGAGTGCCTTTCCGCCTCCATTCCTGCCGGCGCAGGTGACGTTCGAACACTACATCAGTTTGTTTACACGGCTGAGCCTTGCACGCTACTTGTTAAACAGCGCATTCCTTGCAACTGCGGTTACGTTCATTTCCCTCATTATCAATTCGATGGCGGGATACGCGTTCGCCAAGTTCCGGTTCCGCGGACGTGAGCCGCTGTTCAAGTTGCTCATCAGCTCGCTCGTCATTCCGGCGCAAGTGACGATGCTGCCGTTGTTTCTGATGCTCAATAAGATAGGAGCGATTAACACCTATGCAGGCGTGATTATCCCCGGTATGGCGAGCATCTTCGGGATATTCCTCATCCGGCAATTTGCCAAGTCGATTCCGGACAGCCTGATTGAGGCGGCGCGCATGGATGGTGCCAGCGACTTCCGCATCTACTGGTCCATAGTTCTTCCCATCTGCAAACCGGTGCTGATTACTCTTGCGGTTTTCACATTCATGGGAACATGGAACGATTTTCTCTGGCCCTTGATCGTTATGACGGATGATACGATGTACACGCTTCCGGTTGCTCTCGCAAACCTCTCACTGGAACACGTGCAGGACACCGAACTGATGATGGCGGGGTCTGTTATGACTGTCCTGCCCGTGCTTATTCTGTTTGCGGTTGTTCAAAAGCACTACATCAGCGGGATCATGGCCGGGAGTGTGAA
>CAZIHJ010000013.1:0-26178 GCA_964538485.1 uncultured Chitinophagales bacterium
ACTATGAACCTACCGATTCATTCCTGATTTCAGCTATTCTTGTCGTGTCGCTTCTGTTATCTCAAATGACATAAAGAACTCTGTTGAAACTTTGCGGGATTCTGGTTTCAAGATTCTGCTTCAATCTACAATCCCAAATCCACAATCTCCAATCCCTTTTACCCTTCCCCCTTCGGGTCCCTCGTCATCAAGTCATGGCAGGCAAGCAAAGGGTCTTTATCCTCAAACAGCATGCGGTAGACTTCCTTGGCTATCGGGAGTTCAACGCCGGCTTTGGCGGCAAGTTCAAGCGCTGCTTTGGTCGTCTCAACACCTTCCGCCACCATCACCATTTCACCGAGAATGTCCTTCAGCTTCCTTCCTTTTCCAATCTCTACACCAACATAGCGGTTACGACTGTGGCGGCTCATACAGGTCACCATCAGGTCGCCGATCCCTGACAGGCCGGAGAACGTGCGCAACTGCGCTCCGAGATGAGCTCCAAGTCGTGCAATCTCTGCGATGCCGCGCGTCATCACTGCCGCTTTGGTATTATCACCCAGTTGCGCGCCGTCAATTACCCCGGCGGCAATAGCAATCACGTTCTTCAACGCCCCGCCCAATTCCACACCACGCAAATCGGTGCTCGCATACACCCTGAAATACGGCGTCATGAATGTCTGCTGCACAAGGCGGGCCGTTTCGTGGCTCGTTGACGCTGCAACGACCGTGGTGGCAATTTTCTTTATCACCTCCTCGGCGTGACTCGGACCGGAAATGGTGCAGATCCGTTCAGCAGGAATCCCGGGAATCACGTCGTGCAGCACTTCGGACATGGTCATCATCGTCCCTCTCTCAATCCCCTTCGCCACATTGACGAGAGTAAGCCGGTCGTACGAGAGATGCGTGAGGCGGGAAACAACACCGCGGACGAACTGGGACGGGACTGCCGCGACAATCATGTCTGCTTGGGCCGTCGCCTCGTCAAGATCGCTTGTCGCCCGTATCCCTTCGGGAATCTTCACTCCCGGCAGGAACGAGGGATTCTCACGGGTTGCGTTAATTTCCGCGGTGTGCTCGGCCTTATACGACCAGAGGACGACTTGATGGGAATTGTTCGCAAGAAGAATGGCGAGTGTGGTGCCCCAACTGCCTGCACCGAGAACGGCAATCCGCATGCTGCTTAAGATAATGAAGGTTGAATATCTGTCTGTGCCCCGGACGGAAGACACACCTGAAAACGCGTCAGCCTTTGGAGAAGAATGGAATCCGGTGGATCTTGTTCTCCGTGCCCTTCAATAGCCGCTTGATATTCGACCTGTGTGTCCAGATAATCAGGAGCGAAATCCCGATACTGAAAAAGATCAGGGTATTATACCCCGGCACATCCACCATAAAGAGGTTCTCGCGGAAGAACATGGTAAGTGGAAAGGCTACTGCGGCACTGAGGGAACCGAGCGAAACATAGTGCGAGACAAGAAATACAATGGCAAATACACCGAGAGAAACGGCAACCTCCACCGGCGCAACGCCGATGAGCATTCCTCCTGCAGTCGCTATTCCCTTTCCTCCCTTAAAGCCGGCAAACAACGTCCAGATGTGGCCAAGGATGGCAGCGCATCCGGCAATGATCTGTACAACGGTAAAATCATCAAAAGGAGTTTTATTCTCAAACGGAAACGGTCCATACATCAAACGTGCAATCACCATCGTGGCAAACAAGCCCTTTGCCATGTCCATCGCAATCACAAACACGCCTGCTTTCCAGCCGAGTACACGGATGACATTGGTGCCGCCGGCATTGCCGCTGCCGTGTTGACGGATATCAATTCCCCGCTTCGCCTTCGCCACGATGATACTCGTAGGTATGGATCCCACGAGATAACTCAAGACTGCGATTATTGCGATGGGTAACATCTGTTCCTTCTTGTTTGCCTATGAATTAAGCCCAAATAAGATACCTAATGCAAATTTGACTTGCAAGCAGTGACTGTTACCGGCTCTTTTTCCCGAGAAATCCCGTAGCAAGCAGGAGATCCGCAGTGGTCGTTATCTTGATGTTTCCATGTTCGCCTTCCACTATCCGCACAGGAATGCCCATTCGTTCAACCAATGAAGATTCATCGGTACCGAGGAACCTGCTCTTCTTGGCCGTCTCATGTGCCCTCATGAGCAACTTGTACGAGAAACCTTGCGGTGTTTGCACAGCCCAGAGTTTGGATCTCTCAAGTGTTGCTTGATAAAATCCCTGCTTCCCTTCCACTTTGATCGTGTCCTTTACGCGGACTCCGACGACGGCCGCACGATGACGGATTGTCTCCCGGATGACTTCCTTGACCGTTGACGGAAGAATCAGCGGACGTACTGCATCATGAACGAGAATGATATCCGGTTCACGATTGAAGGCATGGAGTCCGTTGTGGACTGAATCCTGCCGCTCCCGGCCGCCTGCAATAATGTTTGTCACCTTCTTGAACCCGTACCCCAAAACGATGCGCCGCGTCCTTTCGATATACTGAGGAGGAACAACTACGACAACCTCGTGGACGTCGGAAAGTGCTTCGAACACACCTATCGTCCGTGCAATGATGGCCGTACCACAGAGCGGCAGGAACTGTTTGGGTGTTTGCCCACCCATACGCCTGCCCGATCCTCCGGCTGCGATTATGACGCCAACCCTATGCGCTCTTCTTGCCAAAGTACTCTATGACGAATGTAAACTCAGGGAACATGCGGGGGAGTTGCATAATGCTGAACACCATCACGCCGATCGCCACACGATCGATCCAGGACGATTGGGGCCAGCCAAAATGGATGGTAATCTGCTTGTGCGGAAGCTCGTACTTGATCACGTGCAGAAGCTCGGTAATGTTATCGAACAGAGTCTGGCCGGACTGCGCAAAGCGGTAGTGGTTTGGAGCAAGCCGCTCGGGCATACCCGCGCGCGGAGAATAGAAACTGACAAAAGCAATGTTGGGATCGGACATGCCTCCCGCTTCCAGCGGACGCTTGAAATATATATGCAACATATCGCCCGGGGCATCAGCCAGTGAAAAGATCATCTGGAGAGGACTATCGGTGGCTTCGATGACCCTGCGTTCCGGCGCACGCTGCTTGGCGATAAAAAAGCCGACGATAAGGAAGAAAGCGGTAGCGCCAAACCAAAGGCCAACGCCGTAAGGTTTGCTGAGAGCAAGATAACAGAAGCAACTAAGCAGAATTATGAAAATGACCACCGTGCCCACGCGCGAGGTGTTGTACGCGCGGATTTCCTTTGTCCCCGTAAAGTACCGATAAATAAGCAGGCTGCCGATATTGATCGTAAACGAGGCAACAAGACTCAGTGCATACATTTGGGCAAGAATCGCCTGACTTCCCTCTGTGACAAGAATAATGATGCTAAACAGGACTGCATTTACAATGTGCAGACGGACAAGAGATTGGCGGCGATTGGTCTTCAGGAACCACTCGAACTGGTACCGATGGGCGACCCGTTCAAGCAATTCGCTCGAAGCGACAAATGCCGTATTCACCGCCATCACCAATGCTATGGATGCGATAACGCCAACGACAATACCAAAAGGAATACCGTTAAGACTTGCGGCGTATTGTGTGATGAGGTCAGTTTCGTGTTCTGCGATATCCAATCCTGAACTGAGCACAAGCGCTGAGATGAGCGGAGTGAAAATGCCGATGGTGAGCGCGAGAAATACGTACGCGCGGCGGATATCATGCCAGTCGCGTACAAGGCCTGCCGTTTGCACAACGGATTCAATTCCCGAATAGGCGAGGATGGATCCTGAAATACAGATAATGATGAAACCGTATCCCTTGAAAAATCCAAGGTCATCAATCCGCAGACCTGAATACGAAAAGCTGTCGCCTATTCTGCCCCAGGAAGTGGCATCGGCCTCGAAGAGTGCGGAACCAAGAAGGACAAGGAGAACTGTTGCCACGACGAAGAAAATGCCAAACGTAAATTTGGCGTTCTCCCGAATACCCAGGATGTTGAGGAACGCAATGCCCCATATGATGGCGAACTCGAACAACAACTTGCCGTACCACGGAAGTGACACGAACGTCAATCCATTCTCCACAGCGCTGACTGTTGAGATACTCGCAGTCAGGATATAGACAACGAGAATGGATGCTACTGCCACGAACGACACGGTGGGACCCAGTACAAGGTAGGAGAACGAATACACGCCTCCTCCCTTGATCTTGTGGTGCTCAAGGATCTCGGCAATTTCCACCATGCGTGTCGAAAGAAAGCGCATGAACAGCGAGGTGATGGCAATAAACGCTATGGCGTACGAGCCAATGAAGCGAAATGCCTCACTTGGCGCATAGAAAATCGATGTCAGTTCGTCCATTAACGTGATAACGCCAATGGAGAGCCACGTCAGCCACCATCGGCCGCCGCTGAAGTAGGAAAGGAGGTTCTGCTTCCTGAACAACCAAAGGAAGACACCAACCACCACAACAACAATAAGAGTGAGAAACGTGAGCTTCATGAAAGAATTACGGACTGTCTCCGGCTAGAGTATCAATGTGGCATCCCCGTAACTGTAGAACCGGAAGCCCTCCTTGATGGCTTTCTTGTATGATTTCATGATATAGTCACGACCGGCAAAAGCGCTGACAAGCATCAACAGCGTTGATTCCGGCATATGAAAATTGGTGATGAGTTTGTCGGTAATCTTGAAATCATACGGCGGGAAAATAAATTTATCGGTCCAACCGCGATTCGACTTGAGGTGACCGTCTGTTGTTACGCTGGACTCAAGCGCACGGCAGGCACTGGTTCCGGCCACAAACACATTTCCCTTGGTGTCAATAACCTTGTTCACTACCTCGACAGTCGATTCCGGAATGTCATAATATTCGGAGTCCATTTTATGCTTTGTGAGGTCTTCCACTTCAACGGGTCGGAAGGAACCCAGCCCGACGTGCAGTGTCACCGGAACGATCTTGACTCCCTTTTTCTTGAGAGCTGTCACCACGCGTTGGGAAAAGTGCAATCCTGCAGTCGGAGCGGCCACAGCTCCCGTCACCCGTGCAAAAACCGTCTGGTAGGAGTCTTTATCCTTGTCCGTCGGATCACGTTTGATATAATACGGCAACGGCATTTTTCCGATTCGCTCAATCGTCTTGTAGAAATCACTCTGAGAGTTAAATCGCACGGTGCGTCCACGTGACGTGGTATTGTCGATCACTTCACACCAGAGTTTTCCTTCATCAAAGAAGATCTTATTGCCGATACGTACCTTGCGGGCGGGATCCACAATAACATCCCAGATATTTTCTTCCTTGTTCAGTTCACGAAGGAGAAAGACTTCAATCTTCGCATTGGTTTTTTCCTTGCGGCCGAACAGGCGTGCAGGGAACACCCTGGTTTCGTTCACGACGAGACAATCCCCCTTCTTGAAGAATTGGACGATATCGGTGAACTTGTGTTCGGCGATTGACTCATCTGCACGATTGAGGACCATCAACCTGGAACTATCCCGCGGACTCGCCGGAAACTTCGCTATGAGGTTTCTGGGGAGAGGATATCTGAAGTCGGAAAGTTTCATACACTACTGCTCCTGCGTTAATGAAAAATGACTATACGTGTACCACAGCGTACAGGACTATTTCCGTGCACGTTTCGTTCTTAACCTTGAGGCCTTTGCCGTTTTCTTGACGGGGTCTGCGAGACCTGCCCGCGCAGCAGCAAGCCGCGCAATCGGGACACGGAAAGGAGAGCAACTGACATAGTCGAGCCCAATGCGGTGGCAGAATTCCACTGACGCCGGATCGCCGCCGTGTTCCCCGCACACACCGACCTTCAGATTTTTCCTGGTCCTCCTGCCGTGCTCCACTCCCATTTTCATCAGCACACCAACGCCGTCCTGATCGATTGATGCAAACGGATCCGCATCAAGAATCTTCAAGTCGTAGTACGCCTGAAGGAAACGACCCGCATCATCACGCGAGAGACCGAACGTGGTTTGTGTAAGGTCATTTGTACCGTAGGAAAAGAACTCCGCAACCCTTGCGATCTCTCCTGCTGTGAGTGCAGCTCTGGGGAGCTCAATCATAGTGCCAACGGAATACTCAAATTTCATATCCTCGCGCTGCATGACACCTTTGGCAATCGCACGCACTCGCTCATCCTGATGTTCTAATTCACGCACATCGCCCACCAACGGGATCATGACCTCCGGTATTACGACAATGCCCTGGCGTTTCACTTCGCATACGGCCTCGAAGATCGCCTGGGCCTGCATTTCCGTAATCTCGGGATACACGATACCAAGCCGGCAACCGCGGTGACCGAGCATTGGATTGAATTCATGCAATGAATCCAAACGCTGCTTGATGAGATCTGTCGACACATTAATCTTGGCGCTCAGATCCTGGATTTCCTTTTCCGTATGCGGAAGAAATTCATGCAGTGGCGGATCGAGTGTCCGGATAGTGACCGGCTTGCCGTTCATTTCCTTGAATATCCCGACAAAATCGCTACGCTGCATGGGAAGGAGTTTCTTGAGTGCCTTCCGCCGGCCTTCAAGGTCTTTTGCCAGAATCATTTCCCGCACCGAATCAATTCGATCTCCGCCAAAGAACATATGTTCCGTCCGGCACAGCCCGATTCCTTCCGCTCCCAACGCATTCGCCACCACACACTGATCGGGTTGATCCGCGTTCGTCCGTATCTTCAACCGGCGGTACTTGTCCGCCCACGTGACGAGCTTCTGATACTGCTGGAAGACCGATGAGTCAGACGGTTTCAGCGTTTTGTCAATCAACACCTGCATGATCTCCGAGGCCTTGGTCTTTACCTTCCCGAGCAACACTTCTCCGGTTGTACCATCAAGGGAAATATGATCTCCTGCATTCACGATCTGTCCGTTGACGGAGAACTGTCTGCGGATGTAATCAATCTGCAACGCGCCACACCCCGCAACGCACACTTTCCCCATCTGACGTGCAACGAGCGCGGCATGCGAAGTCATCCCACCGCGTGCTGTCAGAATTCCTTCTGAAGCGTCCATGCCTTTAATGTCTTCCGGAGATGTTTCGATCCGGACCAGGATGACCCGATCACCACGTTTTTGCTGCAATACGGCATCCGATGCACTGAATACAACCTTGCCCGATGCCGCTCCGGGTCCTGCATTCAGTCCTTTCGCCAGGAGTCGTCCTTCTGCTATCGCACGGTGTTTCTGTTCCGCATCAAATACCGGACGCAACAATTGATTCATTGCATCCGGCTCGATGCGCTGAATCGCCTCCTTCTCACTGATGAGCTTTTCATCCACCATATCAACCGCAATACGAATCGCGGCAAAGCCTGTTCTCTTGCCGCTGCGGGTCTGCAACATAAACAGCTTACCACCCTGAATGGTAAACTCAATGTCCTGCATATCGCGATAGTGGGACTCAAGCGTCTTTCTGATTCTGATGAGCTGTTTGTATATCTTTGGATTTTCACGATTAAGTTTTGAGATCGGGAGTGGTGTGCGAATGCCCGCGACAACATCCTCGCCCTGGGCATTCATAAGATACTCGCCGTAGAATGTATTCTCTCCGGTTGCCGGATCACGTGTAAACATTACTCCTGTACCGCAGTCGTCTCCCATATTCCCGAAGACCATCCCCTGCACATTGACGGCGGTACCGAATGACTCCGGTATGTTATACATTTTCCTGTACGCAATTGCCCGGTCATTCATCCATGAGCCAAAGACTGCTCCGACTGCGCCCCAGAGTTGCTCCATCGGGTCCTCCGGGAATACGACCCGCTTCCTGTGCTTGATCTCCTCCTTGAACAAACGCACAAGATCCTTGAGATCATCGACGTCAAGGTCCGTATCGTACGTGATCCCTTTCCCCTTTTTCTTCGCGTCAATGATCGCTTCAAAAGGATCCGTTTCGTCTTCATGTTCAGGTTTCAGACCCAGAACCACATCGCCGTACATCTGAATGAAACGACGATAGGAATCGTATGCAAAACGCGGATTTTTCGTTTTGTGAATGAGGCCCTGAACAGTCTGGTCATTCAGTCCGAGGTTGAGAATCGTATCCATCATCCCCGGCATGGACGCCGGTCCGCCCGAGCGAACAGAAACAAGCAATGGGTCCCGCGCATCGCCAAACTTCCGCCCCATGTGCTTCTCCATCAGGCGCAGTCCTTTAAGAACCTGACTCTCCAATTCACGGGGATAGTTCTTGCGTTTCTTGTAGTAGTACGCGCAAACATCTGTAGTAATAGTGAAACCGGGAGGTACAGGGAGACCGATATTCGTCATCTCGGCAAGATTTGCTCCTTTGCCACCGAGAAGTAACTTCATATCAGCCCGGCCCTCTGCCTTCCCTTTCCCGAATACATAAACATATTTTTTCATTGGTATTTCCTGTCAGTTGAAGGAACAACATTTAACTGATCGCTGTGCGATCACCGATTGTACGCTCCACGCGTTCAATAAAACTCTCACGGAGATGTGACGAGAACGGATTCCCACTCTCCGTCATTCGTTCCGGGTGCCATTGGACGAGAAGGAGGAATTGCTTTCGCGTCGGGTCTTCCCACTCCATCGCCTCAGGAAGTCCATCCTCCGACCTTGCAGAAATACGGAGACCCCTCCCAATGCGGTCAATTCCCTGATGATGGATACTGTTGACCGTTCCCGCAAGTGCGCCTGTGATTCTCTGCAAACGACTTCCTTCCTCGACTACGATACGGTGTCGGTGTTCGTCATTCTCTCCGTCCCGGTGATGCGGAAACCCGGCGACGCCAACATCCACAAACAACGAGCCGCCCATCGACACATTGAAAATCTGCATCCCGCGACAGATGCCGAGAACCGGAAGGTTTCGTCTCATCGCTTCGTCTATTACACCAAATTCGAAATCATCGCGTTGTTCATTCACTTCCTCCACCTGGGCTATGGCATCCGGACGATTGTAGTACTTTGGATGCACATCCCCCCCACCCGTCAAGATCACTCCGTGGCAACGATCAAGATCGCTTGTGTTGCCCAGCACGTACGAGAGCTTGACAATCTGCAACTCGGTTCCACCCGACGTTAGCCATCGTAAGTACTTCTCGAATACCGGCTGGGGACGCATTGCGTCCGTTATGCCCAACGTAATCAGGAGACGGAACCCCTCCCGGTACATTCTTCGAGCAGTCCCATAAACTCCTGTTCGCCAAATACAAATGAAACACCAATTTCAGTGTACCAGAGAGGACGTTGTGAAGAGAACATTTCCAACAACTCCGATGAACCCAACCTGGTGATATCCTTTTCGGTTGTAACACAAATATCTGCCTTACTTCGAACAGCTTCGGTAAGAACCCGGCTGGTATCGGCCGAGGTGAATGTGTGATGATCTGAAAACGAACACTGTCCGACAACATTCATCCCGATTGACCGGAGAGTTTCAAGAAACTGATCCGGGTTCCCTATTCCACTGAAAGCAAAGACCCTGCGTCCGGAGTATTCTTCTGGTGAGAGGAGCACCTTCGATTCGTTGATCCTGACAGCACGCACTGCATACCGGAACGCAGCAACCGGACCTGAATACCAGGGTTTGAGTGCCGACCGCCACCTGACCTCGCTTGTTTCTTCACCCGCATGCGAGAGAACGACGCATTGCGCGCGACCCAAGGATGACATCGGCTCTCTTTTCCGACCCGCCGGTAATAGGGATTCCCGGAAAATTTCATGCTGCGAATCAATGACAACGACGTCCAGAGCACGATGAAGATAACGGTGCTGAAATCCATCATCCATTACCACCACATCGGCCCCGTATTGCTCCACAGCGGTATTTGCCGCTTCGACTCTTCTCTCGCCTACCACAACAACTGCCCCCGGAAATTTGCGCGCGATCTGGACCGGCTCATCACCGCCGGTATTCACATCAACCTGCACCTGGGTTCCATTTGAAACCACAATCACACCACGTGACTTACGTTTATATCCCCGGCTCACGACTGCAACACGCCGGTTTCCGTCAAGCAGTTGTCTCACAATACATTCAACGAGCGGAGTTTTGCCCGTGCCTCCGGCAGTGAGGTTACCCACGGAGATGACGGGTACGCCAATATCCGTTGACTTGAGCAACCCCCAATCGAACATTCTATTGCGCAACAACACAACGAGCCCATAGACCCATGAAAGCGGGAGCAATATCTTCATCGCCAAAAAACGGACGGAAGAGATGGCTCATTTTGCATAGCCCGCCTCCGTCAACTGCCGTTCAACATCGCGGAGTTTGTCGTTCGCCCGGTAACGCTGGTGAATTCTTTTCAGCGCCAGGAGCATACCGATTTTGTCTTCCTGCAGTCGCTGGACGTCCGCGGTCGTTGACAATCTCGCTTCCTTTCTCATCCGAACCAGGCATTCATCAACAACTTTCACACCAGTCGCAAAGGTCCGTTCGGCGGTCTGGTCCCGATCTATCTTTTCATATGCCCGCCCGAGTTGTCGATAAAAACTGCCAATAAAGGCCGAAGCGGGGAACTTCTGCGTTGCCTCTTTTTGGGTTCTGATGACATTCTGGTAATCACCGGCATTGAAATATGCCAGGCCTACATTGAAATATTGCCTTTCATAAGGGTATTTTTCCACATTCTTCTTTGCATACGCGAGAAAGGTCTTGTCATCTTCGAGAAGAACCGAGAGCTCACAAATGCGTTCGTACACGTCCGAATCCTTGAAACCGAGCCGTTCCACACGGATATATGAACTACGTGCCGCACGCGACTTTTCAAGCTTTCGCGGACTTTTGTCACCTGTCTCCAACAGTGCAAGCGTGTATTGGATCTCTGCAATATCCTTCCAGGGATCAATGTAAGCGCTGTCTAACGATACCGCTCTTGAGAGAAATGACAGGGCACTGTCAAACTGTTGCGTCAGGTACAATTGGTGTCCACGCTTAAACAAACTCTCTTTCGTTTGCATTTCGCCCGTCGAAGGCTGTTCCTTTACCGATTCCGGAGTTTGCGCACACGACGCAAGCACATTCAGCGCAATAACAACAAGCACACAGCGCGTCATTGTCATCCGGCAGCTCCTGCAAGTTCAACGATGCCGTCAACAACCCTGCCGGCTGCCCCCGATGAACCGAGCCGGGTCTTGATGACTGCAAGTTTCCGGCGCATTTCACCCGCATACGCATTGTCATCAAGCATTCTTCCAACGGCACCCACGAGGTTGGAGGGCGTCATCCGATTTTGGATGAACTCCGGAACAACCTCTTCGCCTGCCACGATATTTACGAGGCCTATATTAGTGACATTCACCAGCATCCTCCCGAGGAAATATGTAACGGGAGAAGTCTTATACACAACGGCCATGGGAGTACCGAACCAGCCCGTTTCGAGCGTGGCAGTACCGGAAGTGACGATCGCCGCGTCAGCATTCTTCATAAGGTCGTATGTCACATTCTGTACGAACGTGAATGAAGCATCCGAAGGTACCATTCCTTGGAGAAGAGCCGGGTCCAGGTTCGGGGCTATGCCCACGACGACATTCAGACTCCGTCCTTGTTGCAACCGCATCGCCGTATCTACCATTGCCGGAAATATCATCTCAATTTCCTGTTTGCGGCTCCCCGGAAGAAGTGCCAGAATCTTCCCTGCCGCATCGAGTCCATGCAACTCCACAAATTCATTCCGTGTCGTTTCGGAGCCGATGGACTCCGCGAGTGGATGTCCGACAAATTCCACTTCTATTCCTTCCTTGCGATAGAGATCCACTTCGAACGGAAATACCACTTTCATTCGATCAACAAGAGTCTTCATCTGTTTCAGGCGACTCTTGTGCCACGCCCACACTTGCGGGCTGATGTAATAGAGGACCTTGATGCCACGTGCTTTTGCGCGTTTTGCAAACCGGAGATTAAAACCGGGATAATCTATCAACACAAGGACCTCGGGCCGTCGAAGCACAAGGAGTCGATCAAGCTCGTGTTCCACTTCCCTGATGAACGAGAGATGCTTCACCACTTCCACGAAACCCATAAACGAAAAATTGGAGATGTGGTAGATCAATTGCATCCCCTCCGCTTTCATCTTCTCTCCGCCGATACCAAATACATCAATAGTCGGAAATCGCCGGATCAATTCTTTTACGACACCCGCCCCATGAAGATCACCCGACACTTCCCCCGCAATAATCATCACACGATGCACCATTCGTCAGCCCGGCATCCGCTGCATGAAGTACATCACCACCAGAACCGTCGTGACGATACCGATGGCTTGTAATGTCCTCCGTTCCGAGGCAAGGCCTTCGCCAAGGCTGACTGACTTGGACGGGGGTCCGGGGGCAACGTACTTCGTGAAACGCGGGATAAATCTGGCGACATGCTTTCTATAGTGATCGTATTCGGCACCGAACCGCGTTGCGAGGTATTCTTCCTCACGGGTAACAATGAGATGATATTGGAGATAAAACCAGAGAATGGCCACAATCAGGAGCCACGGATACAGCGCCATGGACATCACACCGACTCCCGCGTAGAGCAACATATTTCCGACATATAAAGGGTTCCGCACAAAGGCAAACGGACCATTGGTAATCAGATACGTTCCTCCGACAGTCCCTGTGGTACGCGTTTCACTCCCGGCAATCGACACGCCCCAAAAACGGAGTGCCTCGCCCAGCGCGACAAAGCCGAATCCGATGAGGAGACTCGCGACCGTCGGTTGTGCAAAAATGACCATCAGAATGAGGAATGGAATCGGAGCGTAGCTCCGGTACTTGAAGATTATTCGTCGTATGTCGTTACCGTCAGATTCCATAAGCGGGTGATATGCACCCATAGTTCCTAGTCTGATCTCGGGAGAATCACTCCTGCATGAAGAGCTCGCGCCGCAGATGCTCAGCCGCAACACGTTTACGAAGACGTTTCTTCACCAACAACGTGCTCAACCGGGCCTGAACATCATTGAAGTCGTCATAAAGAAAATACGAGATATTCTCCGATTGGCAGAACGTCTGCAACTCGGACTTCGCAAAAACGATATCTGCATACCGGGCCGGACACCGGTCTGAATACCCTTCGCCCACATAAACAATCAGATCATCCTCGCCGGTATTCGTCAGCATAAGGTTCCGTTTACAGCAGGCACATCGGGAGCATTCTGCGTCGGTATATGGAAATGTGAGATCCAGCCGGACGCCGGTGTCTGCTTCAACAAGTTCGGCGTGATTGGCATACACCTTCACTCCCTGGATTCCGTGATAGCCCAGAATTTGCAGGATGTAATAGTCAAGACCGTCGCTCAGAACCGTGACATCAATGTTGTGTTCACCACAGAACTGCACGAACCCGGCGAAGGTCTCATCGATTGGCTGTGCATGAAGGAATTGTTCAGCTTCACTCCTGTCAAACACTCCAGCAGCGGCGGCCTCGGCATTAAAGCACTCCACTGCCGACAGATTTTCCGCCCTATATTGTTCTACAATCTTATCGCACGCTGCCCCGCCAAATTTGCGGAAGAATGCGTTCCCAATGTCCTGCTTTGTAATCGTCCCGTCAAAATCAACAAAGATCTTGATTGACACGTCAGCTCGATACTACTGCTGCCGAACGAACTTCCGAACCTTGATTGAACCGTACCGTAACCAGTTTCGAGATTCCCTCTTCCTCCATTGTTACCCCGTAGAGAGCATTCGCCGCTTCCATTGTACGCTTATTGTGCGTAACAACGATGAACTGGGTATTGTTGGAGAATTTGCGCAGGATGCGTGTAAAGCGGTCCACATTCGCGTCATCAAGAGGTGCATCTACCTCATCGAGAATACAGAACGGGCTCGGCTTGACGAGATAGATGGCAAACAACAATGCCGTTGCGGTCAGAGTCTTCTCGCCGCCGGAAAGCAGATCAATCGACGTTGGTCGTTTGCCGCGCGGCTTTGCAATAATCTCAATGCCGGCCTCCAGAGGATCAGCTCCTTCTTCCAGCTTCAAGTCACACTCATCGCCCGGATCGAACAAACTCTTGAATGTTTCGATGAAGTTCACTCTAATCTGGGCAAACGTATCAAGAAACTTCCGTTGAGCAGTGGTATTGATTTCTTCAATCGTCGCCAGCAACGTTTTCTCCGCTTCCAGCAGGTCCTTTCGTTGGTTGGAGAGAAACTCGAATCGCTCTCGTTCCGTGTTGTATTCCTCGAACGCGGCGAAGTTGATATTCCCCAGAGATTTGATCTTGTCCCGCATCGCCTGGATCTCATCCTTCAATGCAGCAAAATCCACAAACTCCTCCTCGGAGTAGGACTTCAGTTCCAGCGACAGTTCATACTCTTCCTGAGCACGTGCGCGGATATGATCCGCCTTGCCGCTCATATCGGTCAGTTTCAATTCAAGTTCGTGAGTCGCCTTGAGAGAATCATCGTGATGACGGCGCTCATCTTTGATCTTCAACTCGATCCGGTGTATTTCATCCCGGACCCTGGCGACTTCGTCCTCTACACCGACCTTGCGCTTCTGCAGAATGGAGAGTTCCTCCTGCATGGCGGAGAGGATGCGGTTGTTTTCTTCAACAAAAAGATCAGAGTGTGAGATCTCTTCCCTCGATCGCCCGATATCTGCATTCCGCCGTTCTGTGGTTTGAACAATATCGGCAACTGTTTTGTCGGCACGGTGGAGATCCCCTTGTGCATTTTGCAGCTCCCCCTTCAGCGTTGCAATGTGAATCCGGAGGTCGGAAACAACCTTCGATCTGGCCGACCATTCACTTTCAAGAGACTCCAATTCCATTGCGGCCGCTCCGATGCGTTGTTCGACATCGGTCTTCTCGCGCTCGAGTTCTTCGATGGCAGGAGCGGCCTCAGCAATCTCTTTGGTCAGCACCGCCGCCTCCTCATTCACCACACTCACGGCCTCGTTATTCTTTGCAATAACATCATCCGCACGCTTCTTCTCAAATTGCAACTGAGCGATTCTCATCTCAACGCCGTTCATCTCTTTCTCTATTGTCTTCACCCCATCCGACAATGCCTTGAGGTCAACTCCATCGTGTTCATGGCTCAGCGTTGCGAGCGACTCTTTCACGCCTGAAAGCAACCGGGAAAGCTCCTCTATCTCCTTCTCCAATTCGGCAATCTGCGATTGCTTGCCAATCGTTCCCCCTTCATCCTGACGTCTGCTTCCTCCTTTGGTAATACCAACGCCAGAGGTCATTTCGCCGTCCATGGTCACGCAGCGAATAGAGGGGAATCTCTCAATGACTTTCTTTGCCGTGACCGCCGTATCGACAACGAGAACCCTGTCGAGCACCATACGGAACAACGGCGCGAACTCCATGTCATATCGCGCAATGTCAGTTGCCCATCCATGCACACCGTCAATTTCCGGCAGAACAAGGTGTGCGTCGATGCGGGGTAGACGGTCGAGACATACGAACGTGGCTTTCCCCCGTTGTTCTTCCTTCAGAATCGCGATCCCGCTTTCAGCTTCATCCTGCGAATCGACGATAATGAGCCCGGCAAACTCACCCAGTGCGGATTCTATCGCGGCCCGAAATTGTTGATCGGCTTGCACCGAATCAGCAACCGTGATTCTGCGCCGTGGCTTCCAACGATCCGAGCCCGCAAGAAACCGGACACCTTCGGCAAGCCCTTCACGGCTCTCGATCAGTCCTTTAAGGAAGTCAATCTTCGCCCGTCTTCGTTCGATTTCACCGACGTGTTCCATCTCGGCGCGCCGCAGGACTTCAATATGCTGTTTCAGCTCTTTCTTGCGCGCTTCCGCTTCGTAGAAACGAGTCTCGGCTTCAACAAAAGACTTTCGCAGTTGTTTGTCCTGCTCACTATACTGCGCAATATCTCCGCTAATACGGAGAATGTCCTGTTCATACAGCGTCGTTTCTTCTCCGGCGTGTGCAGAGCGCCCGTGGAGATTTTCCACCCGGCCCTTGCGCCTTTCCTGAGCGGAGTATTTTTCAGCGCTATCCTGCACAAGTTGGATCTTACGATCATTCAGTGTTTGGAGCTCTGCCCTTTTTGCATTCAGCCGGCGTTCCGCATCTTCAAGTTCCAGTTGCCTCGTTCCGAGCTCTTCCGCAGCTTTTCGCTCTTCCACGCCGAGGTCAAGGATTCGCTGTTCGAGAGTGACTTTGAAGGCCTCGAGCTTCACCATCTCCGTACGAAGCTCCTCTTTCTCCAACTCACTTCGCTTAATATTGTCGTTCAGAGCTTTGACCCGTTCGGCGGCAACGAGGTTCTTCTCTTCTACACGGTGGATTCTTTCCAGATACTGACTGACGTCATGTTGCGCATCAACATATCGTTTCTCGATTTCAGCAAGCGACGTGCGTAATTCTTCGAGGCGGGATTCCTCTTTCGAGAGATCAACATCAATTCGTTCCTTGTCTTCCGTGAGCGAAGAGAGACGTTCCTGCAAGGGTTTCATACGAGCATGAAGATGAGCGTACTCACGCTCCATCAGATCGATCTCCATCGTTTTGAGCCGTACCTTGACATCATTGAACTGCTCCGCCTTCTTGGCCTGTCGCTCGAGAGAATTAACGGCCTTCTGCACTTCCGTGACAATGTCATTCACGCGAACAAGATCTGCCTGGACACTCTCCAACTTGCGGTACGCTGCTTTGCGCCGGTGCTTGTACTTGGTAACACCGGCAGCTTCCTCAAACAATTTCCGTCGTTCATCCGTTTTGTCGCTGAGTATCGTTTCGACCATCTTCAACTCGATCACCGAGTAGGCGTCTGCACCCATGCCGGTATCCATGAACAAATCGAGGATGTCCTTTAGACGGCAGGGGACTTTGTTCAGGAGATATTCGCTTTCACCGGAACGGTACACGCGGCGCGAAATGGTCACCTGACTGTATTCGGAAGGGAGAATACCTTTGGTATTCTCGATAACAAGCGACGCCTCGGCCATACCGAGAGGTTTGCGCGACTTCGTGCCATTAAAGATCACGTCTTCCATTTTCTCGCTCCGCAACGCACTGTATCGTTGTTCGCCAAGAACCCATCGGATGGCGTCCACGATATTGGTCTTGCCGCACCCGTTCGGACCGACGATGGCGGAAATACCGCTATCGAAAGCGAGGTTGACCTTCTGCGCGAAGGATTTAAACCCGATGATTTCCAGTTTGGAAAGATACATGGCACTCCGTTACTTCGTGTGGTTATCGAGAACCAATCATCATGTTGTAGATGAACGTAAGATAGATGGAAGCCGACTGGGTGTAATCATAATACGCGTACGCCACTCCAATCACACCAAGGAGAGATAACACTCCGAGGAGATACACCTTGGGAGCGAAGGCATCAAAAATAATCGATACGCCCTTGAGTATTCGCAAGACAACCCACACAAGCAGGGCTGTGACAATCACCAGCGCGGGGATCACGTATACACTCGTTTCCATCACCCTGAACAAGATCATACCCATTGGCACAAGGACGAGAAGCGGCGGTGTGGACCACATCGTAATGGCATATGCATGGAACGGATAAATACGGCTCTTAAACAACGGGGAAAAAATCATAAGACCTGCGGCAATCAGGAGCAGCATACAGAAAAACACTATCGAGAGATACGCAATACACTTCAGAGGATTCCACACGAGATGGATCACGGCCTCCTTGAGATTGTCATACACAAGGAGATAGGACAACAGATTGTCAAGTACCCAGTTGTGCCGGAAATGGTACAGGATACTGCTGATGACAATAGCCGTCGCCACCGAGACGATGAGACCAAGCACCGTGCTATGAATTATGGAGACAACCCTTTGATCACGGACGTCAGCAAAGAAATTATAGGAGTTCATTACTGCGCGGTTGAGGTTCTCACGGAACCTGCGGCTTGCGTTGTAGAAATACACCACTCCGATCAAGACAACGAGACCGCTTAGCACATAAATAATCGGGGCGCTGGCCGAGTAATTGCCAATGGGCAAGGCCACAAATTTTTCCGATCGGTACACGGAGCGGACTGCTTCATATGCCAGTCTCTTCTCCCTGGTACCGCTGACCAAGCCCATGGTGTGCAACCACGGATTGCCTGAATTGACCGTCAACGCCGGACGATCTCCTTTCCAATCATTCAGCGACCAGACGAACGCACCATCGTAGTCGACGCTCTTGATTGCTTCGAAGCGCTGAATATAAAACCGCGCCTGGGCTTCATAGGAGAACGGGTCACTGTACCCGTTCCGATTACCCGGTTGAACTTCCGTACCAAAACGGGAAATGATGACGGGCTTCTCCGGATTCCGGCTCTTCCACTCCTGCAGTTGTGCTTTAAAGATCTTGGGGTCCTGGGTGGAAATATTGATTGCTGCAAGATCGACAAGATCCACACACGCATCATTCGATACAGACTGGGACGCGTAGTATATCGGCCGTGGGTCAAGACTCTTGGCGTGTCGAACAAGCGTCTCAACAAATGCCCGGCTTGTTGTACTCGAAGACTCGAACTGATCCCCGATCCCCCAGGCAAGCACCGAAGGATGGTTCCGATCTCGGATAACCATGTCTCGCATCATCGAAGTCGCAAGCTCAACGTACTCCTCCTGGGAAAGAATGCTTGCAGGAACATTGGTGAGCGGAATTTCTTCAAGGACAAAGAGGCCGTATCTGTCGCAGAGATTCAGCATATACGGATGTGCTGGATGCCCGCCAAATCTCACCGCGTTTGCCCCGAGGTTTTTTATGAGGACAACATCCTTTTCCAATTCCTCATACGTCATCGCACTTCCCCACGTGGGATGATCTTCCTGCCACACAACACCTTTCAACACAAGGCGCTTCCCATTCAGCACGAGCTTGCCTTCCCGCACACGAAGGTCACGGATGCCGTGATTGATATCGTATTGATCAATGACGTTTGTCGTGCGATCCTTTCCCGTTCCCTCCACGTTTACAATGTAGCACCTGAGGAGATACAGTTCCGGAAAGTCCGGACTCCAGACTTTCGGAGATGAAACTTCCACTGCTGTGCTGACACGTTCCCAAGCATCCCCCTTGCGAACCAGAGGAACTGTTCCGCTTCGACCGATTGAGTATCCGGATATCTTGTCGAACACCTCAAAGAAAAAGCCAAGCGTTGGCTTTTTGGCCTGGTCGGCAGAAGTGTGTTGAAGGTCCAGACCTTCGAAGGTCGCAGTAGCAGTTACAGTTGCAGATTCGAGATTGGATTCCACTTCCGAACGGACGACAACCTCGTTGACATAGAGTTTGGGTGTTGCAAGCAAGTACACGTCACGATGAATACCACCATAATTTCTCCAGCTCCAAACAAGAGATCGGAGAGGAAGTGTCTTGCGGGCATCAAGTTCGTTGTTGGTCACCACTTTTACAACATTCTCGGTTCCCACTTGCAGCACACCACTTTGGATCGGGACAATGAAGCTCGTATATCCCCCGACGTGGTTGGTAATGAATTCTCCGTTAAGGGAAACCTCGGTGTTGTAGTTCGCACCGAGCATAACAAAGTGGAAATCGTACCGATCCAATTGTTGGGCGGTTATCTCAAACTTTCTTGTAAAAGCCACCTTACCGACAAAGTCATAAGCACTTGGCACTTTCACTGAGCCCGCAGGCCCCCCTTCCACTTCGTAGTTCCAAACACCAGACAGATCGAGTTTCTGGCGAGTGGGAGTTTCCGTTAGAAAACCCGAATCTTCACCACGGGAAAGGGGAGTTCCATTCTCGAGGAAATTAAACTGACCAGATGCCGAATTCCGGAATAGAGATGATACAGCAAAGAGGTTGAGAAATAAGAGGAAAAGCCTTAGGAAAAGAGGATAACTCAATTTGGGAGTTTTCTCGGCAGTTCTTGAATATCTTAACCGAAGCCAAGGCAGGAACAATTGACTTCGGCCAAATATAACTACAAAATGGCCGGAAAGCAACGAAAATCAAAGAGATTGCAGGAAGATTTGAGCCATCCCTTGAAGGTAGCTACCTGACGGACTGAACAATCGAAGCAAATGAGTCGGCCTTAAGGCACGCCCCACCCACCAACGCCCCATCAATGTCCTTTTGAGCCAACAACTCAGCCGCGTTGTCGGCCTTTACACTGCCACCGTACTGTATCACAACACCTTCTGCAACATTCCAGGTGTACAGTTGTCCGATGAGCTTGCGAATGTGTTGATGGACCTCCTGTGCCTGAAGCGGTGTCGCGTTTTTGCCTGTACCAATTGCCCAGATTGGTTCATACGCTATGATCACCCGCTCCATGTCTGCCGAAGAAAGCCCGCCCAAAACTCCTCTGATCTGAGAGGTGATGATCTGTTCGGTTACTCCTTTTTCACGTTCCTCCAGAGTTTCACCGACGCAGATGATTGGGAGCAGCCCGTTAGCGAGAGCTTTCTTTGATTTTGTGTTGATCAGTTCGTTGGTCTCTTTGAAGTACTGCCGCCGCTCGGAATGACCCAGAATGACATACTCACATCCCACGGAATTGAGCATGCGCCATGATACCTCCCCGGTGTACGCACCATCATCGTGCTCGGACATGTTCTGAGCACCTAGCTTAATGAATGTACCTTTTACGAGGTTTGAAGCTACAGCGAGTGCTGTGTACGGAGGACAGATGATCACCCCGACATGTGGTTTGAGAGATGTGATTTCCGTCTTGAGCGAGTTGATAAGATCGACGCTCTCATTCAGATCTTTATTCATCTTCCAATTGCCTGCTATAATTTTCCTACGCATAGATGTCCTTTGTTTTTCTAGTTCTTGAGTGCCTGGAGCTTCTGCTTGAGGAGGTCGTTCACAATTTTGGGGTTTGCCTTCCCTTTCATCAACTTCATCGTTTCTCCGACAAAGAAACCAAATACTTTGTCATTTCCACGAATATACTTTTCCAGCTGTGACTTGTTTGCCGTAAGCACTTCGTTCACAACGTTCTCAATTGCGGAGGTGTCTGACACTTGCATGAGGCCGCGCTGTTCGACAAGTACGCGTGGTTCCTCTGATGTTGTCAGCATGATTTCGAAGAGGTCTTTGGCGATCTTGCCTGAGATGGTGCCGTCATTGATCAAGCCGATCATCGCTGCCAGGTTGCGCGGTGAAATCGGGAACCTATCAATATCCAATTTCTTCTCACTTACAACCCGCAGTACATCCGTCATAACCCAATTGCTGACTGCTTTGGCACTGTCGATGGTTGGTGCCACGGTTCCTGCAAACGCGTTGAGTGATTCTTCGAAGTAATCGGCAATCACCTTCTCTGATGTCAGAACATCGGCATCGTACCTCGGCAAACCAAGTTCTGAAACATATCGATCACGCCGGGGAGTAGGCAATTCAGGAAGCTTTCCCTTTACCGCAGTAGTCCAAACCTCCTCAACAAGAACCGGAACGAGATCGGGATCCGGGAAGTAACGATAGTCATGTGCTTCTTCCTTACTCCTCATCGGGTACGCCACACTTTGGTTTGCGTCCCACAGCAGGGTCTCCTGTACGACAGTGCCGCCATCCTCGATGAGGCCGATCTGGCGGTTGATTTCAAACTCAATGGCTCGCTCGACGTTACGGAAGGAGTTCATGTTCTTCACTTCGGTCTTTATCCCGAACTTCTGCTCGCCTTTCCTCCGCACAGAGACATTCGCATCGCAGCGCAGACTCCCTTCCTCCAGATTCCCATCACAAATGCCGAGATAGGTAACAAGCTGTCTGACTCTATGCAAATAGAGATATGCTTCGCGCGGTGATCGCATGTCCGGCTCGCTCACGATTTCTATCAACGGCACGCCGCAACGGTTCACATCCACAAGCGTATCAGCATCCTGATCGTGAATGGATTTCCCCGCGTCCTCTTCCATGTGGATACGAGTAACACCGATCCGTTTTCTTGTCCCGTCAGTGAGGTCGATATCAACAAAGCCGTTTGTGCAGATCGGTTCTTCGAACTGGGAAATCTGATACCCTTTAGGAAGGTCGGGATAGAAATAATTTTTTCGGGCAAAAGTCGATTTGGGAGCAATGGAACAGCCCGTCGCAAGCCCAATCATCATAATGAACTCGACCAGACTCAAATTCAACACTGGAAGGGTGCCGGGCATGCCAAGGCAAATGGGACACACATTGGTATTCGGCTCAACGCCAAATGTCGTCGGGCAACCGCAGAATGCCTTGGTCTTCGTCAGCAATTGGGCATGGACTTCCAGCCCGATGACTGGTTCGTAGTTGTCGTTGAGTTTCACCCGGTCAATTTAGTTTCTGATTGCCTGCGTGACTTTTTCGGCCGCTTCCTTCAGGCTGCCTGCAACAAGGAAGTTCATGCCCGATGTCTTCAGAATTTCTCCAGCAAGCTCGGCGTTTGTTCCGGCCAAACGGACAACAATAGGCACATTGACGTGGACTTTCTTCGCCGCTTCAACAACACCGGTTGCCACCCTGTCGCAACGGACAATGCCACCGAAGATGTTGATCAGTACGGCTTTCACATTGTGATCGGCCAGAATAATTTTGAACCCGGCTTCCACAGTTTGTGCATTAGCGCCGCCACCCACATCAAGAAAATTCGCCGGCATTCCACCCGCTAACTTGATGATGTCCATCGTTCCCATTGCAAGACCGGCACCATTCACCATGCAGCCGACATTGCCGTCCAGTTTGATGTAGTTCAAGTTGGATTTGGAAGCCTCAACTTCAAGCGGATCCTCTTCATCAGTGTCTCGTAATGCAACAAGTTCCTGATGACGATAGATGGCGTTGTCATCGAAGTTGATCTTGGCATCAAGCGCAAGAACGTCGCCTTCAACAGTGATCACCAGAGGATTAATCTCGGCAAGCGAACAGTCCATCGCTTCGTACGCTTTGTACATGGCAATCAGAAACTTCACAGAATTCTTGAATGCATCACCGGACAGTCCGAGTCCAAAGGCAAGCTTGCGGGCCTGGTACTGCTGGAACCCGATTGCCGGATCGATGAACTCCTTCAGAATTTTCTCCGGCGATTCTTCCGCAACTTTTTCAATCTCCATTCCGCCTTCTGTTGAAGCCATAACAACATTGCGCGACGTTGCCCGATCCAGTGTCACACCGACATATAGCTCCTTTGCGATATTGATTCCTTGTTCGATCAATAATCGTTTGACGACTCTTCCTTCCGGACCGGTTTGATGTGTCACCAATGTCATTCCGAGAATCTGCGATGCATATTGTCGAACTTCATCAATGCTCTTCGCCACCTTTACCCCGCCGCCCTTTCCCCTACCCCCGGCATGGATCTGCGCTTTCACCACCCAGACGCTTCCTCCGAGTTCCTGCGCAACCTGCACGGCCTCGTCCACCGAGAAGGCCACTTTGCCTTTCGGGACCGGAACGTTAAACTTCTTGAGAATCTCTTTGCCTTGATACTCGTGAATTTTCATGAACTCTCCGTTTGAATTCCCTGTGGATTACTGGATTCTGCCTTGTAGATTCTGGTACCAATGTCACTTTTTGATTTTCTCTGCAATCGACTTCGCCTGCAGGAACAACAGCAAATAGTCCTTCCCACCGGCTTTGGAGTCCGTGCCGCTCATATTGAAACCGCCGAACGGATGCACGCCTACCAGCGCGCCGGTACATTTGCGGTTCAGGTACAGGTTGCCGACAAAAAACTCTTTTTCCGCCTTCTCCAGTCGCTTCTTGTTTTTTGTATAAACGGCTCCGGTCAAACCGAACTCCGTGTTGTTGGCAATCGCCAGTCCATCATTAAAATCCTTTGCCTTAATCACCGCGAGCACCGGCCCGAAGATTTCTTCCTGGGCAATCGTTGCCCTCGGCAGCACATCGGCAATAACGGTTGGTCGAATGAAGTATCCATCCTCGCCGGCTTTCACACCACCAGCCACAACACGTCCACCTTCGCTGACTGCTGTATCGATGTACGACATGATTTTTTCTTGTGATCCTTTATTGATCACCGGACCCATGTAGTTTGCCTGGTTTGCCGCATCACCAACAGTAATGGACTCGGCTTTTTTGGCAAGAAGGTCAACGAACTTGTCGTATACTTTCTCGTGAACGATCACCCGCGAACAAGCCGAACATTTTTGCCCCTGAAACCCGAATGCCGACACCGTCACTCCGGCAGCGGCTTCATCAAGGTTCACTCCTTCGTCGACAATGATTGAGTCCTTTCCACCCATTTCCGCAACGACGCGCTTGAGCCACAGTTGCCCCGGTTGAACTTTCGCCGCAACTTCATTGATATGGATACCGACTTCCTTGGACCCCGTGAAGGAAATAAACCGCGTCTTCGGATGAGAAACGAGGGTATCTCCAACGGCACCGCCGGGACCACTGACGAAATTCAGCACCCCTGCCGGCAAACCAACTTCTTCCATGATCTCAAGGAATTGCCAACCGGTAAGTGGCGAATCGCTGGATGGCTTCAGGACCACGGTGTTCCCTGCAACGATGGCAGCAGAGGTCATGCCGGTGAGGATTGCAAGTGCAAAGTTCCAGGGTGGTACTACAACACCAACGCCGAGGGGAATATAGACCATTTTTCCCTTCTCGCCCGGATTTTTTACAACTGGATGATCGACTCCATAACGGAGCATCTCGCGTGCATAAAATTCAAGGAAGTCGATTGCCTCGGCGGTATCACCATCCGCTTCCGGCCAGGTCTTCCCCACTTCATAGATCATCACAGCGTTCAACTCGAACCGCTTCTTCTTCATGAGCTTTGCGGCCTTGAACAAGTACTCGGCGCGCTTCTTTACAGGAACGTTCTTCCATTCCTCAAACGTTGTCAAAGCGACATCCATTGCCTTGTTGGCAAGCGCTGCATCGCCCTTCTGGAATACTCCCACGACTTCGTTTGACTTCGATGGATTGTACGAGTTGAATTTGTCGGTAGTGTAGATTCTCTCTCCGCCGATAACGATGGGATATTCTTTGCCAAACTTTGCCCGCACTTTGCGGAGTGCCTCTTCCTGCTTCTTCCGGTTTACCGGTTTGGAGAAGTCAACGAGAGGTTCGTTCTTGAATTTAGGAATTGCCATGATTGCTCCTGATATAAAGATATATTTGGTGCGAAGAAAAGCGGACCAACCGAAGTGGTACGTCAGATTATGTTATAGTTTATGCGAAAAGAACCTGAAAATCCAGACCTTCGATAAAAGGAGGAAGGCTGTGAATCTCGATAATAGGAATCATTGCGGTAATTCACATATCCTGCGTTTACATCAAAGGTAATCATGTCCTCGATGAACAGCCGCAATGTTCCCTCAATGCTGTGCGACAAAGTTCGTCCATAGTCGTTTTCTTCGGGACGAAATTGCGAGCGGGTGGAGACGCTTCGAAAAAAAGAGTACCGAGTGATAATGTCGATGCGTTCCGTGATCTCATAGGACATCGAGACCATCGTCTCGGCACGGTAGTGTGTTGATGGTGCTTTGTTCGGAACGTCAAACCTGATACTCGCATTGAGATGTGAGAACATTGAAATTGCTTGTCCCCACTCTCCGACGATTGTACCAAGAAAGACGCCATCATCTGCAACCCTGTGGTAATCAACAACTCCCATTTCCTTCGATTCATTAAAGCTCCTTGAATACCTGGCCCCGAATGTCGCATATGCCCTCCAGCCAAAGAGCCTTACCGCCACCCGCTCCCGAAGTCCTTCTTCAACCCGGAGGGCTGCAAGGGGTATGATGGCAGATGAATCAAGCACGCCGGTTTCGACCAGGTCATCAACGATGTCTTGGACGATGTACTTCTCGTGTCTCTGAAAATTGGTCGTGTATTCCCGTCGGCGCGCAACCCGGTTCACCAGCGCCAGAAATTGACCCCGGGTGAGTTCGGCATGAGCCAGACCGCTCTCTCTTAATCGTTCCACAATCCGCAAAGCTTGAAAGACGAATGTCCCATCGCGCATTCTACCGAAACCAATTCCCAGGCCAAGTTCACCTTCAAGGGTTGCGCTCAAGTGCCGCCAATTCATGTAGACATCATTCTCATAGAGCTCATACTGGGTCTTGTGGATACGGTGCGAGCCTTCAGTGTTGCCCACAACATGGAGGCCATCGTCATCATTGAAATAATGTCCATAACGCCAAGTGCCATCCAATGCCATGTTCCATGCATTCGCATTCCGGGTATAGGAATAGCTTTCCGAACTCCATTCGTCCTGACTGGAACTGTAGTTTCCCGAAACCCTCATCCAGACTTCATGATCGTGGTTTTCCCGTGAATGGAAGAAGAGCGCTTC
>CAZIHJ010000013.1:26278-35143 GCA_964538485.1 uncultured Chitinophagales bacterium
AAATCAAACGAACTCCACCGCCCATCAAGTCTCCCCTTCCAATCCAGTGCTCTCGTCTCGGGATATCTGAAATCCATAATCGAGAAATCACCCTGAGCGATCGCATTGTTTTCAACAACCATGAGAAAGCACAACATGAGGGCAAATCTCGAAGTTTGTATCATCGGCTTCTCGTTGTATGAACAAAACTTAGTTTAGCGCGTGGATAACAAGATCATGCAGCACAGGTCGGACTTTGGAAATTTTGTTGTTCGCTCTTGTGGGATAGACCCGATTAGTCAAGAACACGACGAACAGCTTTCGTTCAGGGTCCGCCCAGATTGACGTACCCGTAAATCCGGTATGACCGAATGACGACGATGAAAACAAGGTACCCGCAGATGAGCCCGTTGCTGACTTCGTATCCCAGCCGAGCGCCCGTGTACTTTTGCTGGATTGTCGTTGAACAAAACGGTTGACTGTGCTGTCACTGAAGAACCGCAGGCCACCGTAGGTTCCTTTGTTCATGATCATCTGCATAAAGATGGGAAGGTCGGACGCCGTGGAGAATAACCCCGAATGACCGGCAACGCCACCAAGCGCAGCCGCGTTCTCATCATGAACGCTCCCTTGCACAAGGGCCTTGCGCCAAAGAGAATCATACTCGGTTGGCGCCACTTGTTCCCACACCGCCTTCGAGGGCTTGAATGTGGTATTCACCATCTTCAGCGGTTCAAGGAACTCCTGCCGAACGTATGCATCCAGACTCATGCCGGTGACCCTTTCTACAATGTTGCCAAGGAGAATCATGCTGAGATCACTATAGATCGTCGTGTCACCCGGATCTGCCAACAACGGCGTTTCCATTGCAAGGTCGAGCGCTTCCTTTGGGGTCTTGCCGGTTTCCCACAGCTTCCTGAATGCCGGCAATCCACTCGTATGAGTAAGGAGATGGAAAATGGTGACTCCGGCTTTCCTTCCTACACTGAACTGAGGAATAAATATTCCGACCGAGTCATTCAGGCGGATTTTTTTCTGATCGTACAACTTCATGATTGCAGATGTCGTTGCTACAACTTTCGTCAGAGAAGCGAGATCAAACAAAGTTGCGTCATCAATCTCCTTTGCTGCCCGATCATATGTATAGTTGCCAAATGATTTGTTAAGAACCACAATACCGTCCTTCACCACAGCAACCTGTGCGGCGGGAAAAACCGAGTCTGCTATTGCACCGAGAACCAGGCTGTCAATTCTCAGGAGCTTGCTCTCATCAAACCCGGCGAATGACGGATCATCTGTTCGTAACTCGGAACGGGCAAAGAGAAGGCCACTCCCGACCGGGAACACTCCCGGGATTGTTACGGGAAGTCTCCCTCTCACATCAATCTCACCAAACAGGCCCTCCACTGCGGCATCAACTATTACTTCCGCGTCGGTGTACGCGCAGATAAGTCCCTGAGCCCTGGGAAACGCCGCTACGACGTATGGATTTCCAAATGCAATGACGATTGTTGGTTTTGCGAGAGATTCCGCTCGGACTATAAACGGAAGGAGCTTATCAGGGATACCAATCTTTCCGGAGGAACTGCGCACCTTGGCATAGAGCGGCATCAGCACAATGTCTGCACGCTTCATACGCGTCAAAATGGAATCGAAATCAAGCATGTTACTTGAGGGTGTCAGACGGTACGTTTCAACATTTGTGTACCGGCGACGGAATTGCTGTGAAAAGTACGCACCGAAAGGCTCATTGGTCCATTGGTGAGAAGGACGGTTCACTTCAGTCCGGTTGTCATCAATATCACTGATAGTTACCGTGACGATTTTCTTCTTCCCGCGGTGTTGCAACGGAAGAATATCATTGACGTTACGAACAACAGTGATGGCGTTTCGTGCAACTTCCTTTGCGAGCTTCAGATGGTCTTTGCTCGCGACAATGTCCGCAATCCGGTCGACGTTTACGAAGCGTTCTTCATCCAACCGCATCGCCTGTTTTGCCTTGAGGATCTTCGCAACTGAGATATCGATGCGCGTTACGGGGATTTCACCACGTTGTACTGCCTCCACCACAGCTTCGATCGCAGTACGCTCGTTTGTGGGCATCAGAAGAATATCCACACCGGCTTTCACTGCCTTCACAGCGACATCGCCGATAGAGTTACCCCGCATCAAACCGCGCATGTCCATTGCATCGGTAACAACGAGCCCTTGAAAGCCGAGTTCATTCCTCAATACGCCGGTAATGGTGGATGGAGAGAGAGACGCGGGAAGCGCCTTTCCGGAATCAAGCGCCGGCACTTCGAGATGCGCGATCATCACAGACCCTACACCAATATCGACCGCAGACTTGAACGGAACGAGTTCAAGACTATCCAATCTCTTGCGGTCAAACGGCAGCACAGGAAGATCGAGATGCGAATCCGTCCCGGTATCGCCGTGACCGGGGAAATGCTTCGCCGTGGAGATAGCGCCACCTTCATTAGTTCCTTGTACAAATGCGACGACCATCTGATTCACAAGCGCAAGGTCCTCACCAAAGGAGCGAGTGTTGATGACAGGATTGGCCGGGTTATTATTCACATCTGCGACGGGGGCGAAGTTTTGATGCACGCCAATAGCCCTCGCTTCAAGTGCAATCGCCTTGCCAACGCGATAGGCAAAGTCGGGGTTCCGTGTGGCGCCAAGCGCCATGGCGTCGGGGAAGTACGTGCCCCGTCTGGTTCGCATAGCAACACCGCGTTCATAATCTGCTGCAACAAGCAATGGGACCTTCGCGAGCCGCTGAAGCTTGTTCAGCAATACGGCCTGTTCATACACATCACCTTGAAACACCACGATGCCACCGACCCCGGCGTTCACTACCAATCGCTCGAGCCGCTGATACTCATCGCTCGACGCACTGATGTAATGCCCGAATGCCCTCGCCATCACCATCTGAGCGACTTTCTCTTCAAGGCTCATGAACGCCAACGTTGAGTCCGCCCAAAACGATTCGGATTTGTCTAACGGAGTACTCTGCGAGGAAGAAGAATCAGGCGGCAGTTGCTTAACAGAGTCTTCAGAGGAACCACAGGAAAGTGTAACGATGGAGAGAATGACAACGAGAAACTTGGGGGAGAAATGAATCATCACGATCCTGTCTTCACGACTTCTTCAACCGGTCGAGTGCCATCAACACAGCTCCATGTGCCGGTGGATGGAGTGCCGGTCGCACATCCACTTGTGGCAGCAGCCGCAGAATCTTCATATGCAACACGTTGCGATACACGGTTTCATGATCGACCAAACCACCACACAACACCAGACCCACCTTGCGAAGGATCCCCATCTGCATGACAATTACACGCGCTTGCTCCACAAGAAATGTGGCCGCTTTCTGAAGAATGCGTTGCGAAACGATATCGTTGTTGGCCGCAGTCTCGATCACCACTGGCGCAAGCGAGGCAATCTCAAATTTCTCCTGATAGATTGCCGCGATAATCTGGTCGCGTGACTCCCACTTGAACTGGCGGGCGAAGACTTCCCGTAATTTTCCCGAATCACCCCGTTTGTCGTAGTGCAGCGTGACGGCTATGAGGGCTTCGCGACCGATGAAATATCCGCTCCCCTCATCGCCAAGTGTGCGGCCCCATCCTCCGACGCTGAGCACGTCACCCCGCGAGTTCTTTCCAATCACAATTGATCCTGTGCCGGCGATAATAACAACCCCCGGGCCACTGTTAAATGCCCCCTCCAAAGCGATGCGCGCGTCTGTTTCCACGACGATCGGGAGATGCTTCTCACCCTCCTTTTCAAACAGGGCGTTGACATCATCACGAATTTTCTTGCGGCTGGCATCACGTCCCACCCCTGCCAATCCAAACACCAGCGACTTGATTTCGTTCGGTTCGCACCGGACATCTTCGCAACAGGAATACACCAGTTGAAACAGTGTCTTTGCTGCAACATCAAAACCAACCACATTCGGATTAGTTGCGCGGACTTCGCGGCGGGAAATGACTGTGCCATATTCGTCAGCGACCAGACCGACGGTCTTGGTGCCCCCTCCATCCACTCCAAGAACAAGCGTTTTTCGGCTCATACTGATTCAGAATACACGATATGTGAGGAACCTTGGGGGCATTGGCTGCAAAAACTGCACAAAAACTATTGAATTTGGGAGTGATAAGCAAGGTAGGAAGAGTCGTCGATAGACATAAGTCATTAGTCGAATAGTCAACTCATCGACTCTCGACTAACAGACTATTGACTAACTGACTGTTGTCTCGCAGCGTCCAACGTGTTCTTCATCAACATGGCAATCGTCATTGGGCCGACGCCACCGGGAACCGGAGTTATAGCGCTCGCAACTTTGGAAGCGGAAAGGAAATGAACATCACCAACAATGCGGCTTCCTGTTCTCGCGGAGTCATCGGCGATGCGATTGATACCAACATCGACGACGACACAGCCGGGTTTCAGCATTTCACCTGTAATCGCTTCGGGCTTCCCGATTGCAGCAATCACAATATCTGCCTGTCGTATGAACTTCACCATATCCGGCGCACCCGTGTGTACGATAGTCACAACGGCATTGGCGCCTTGTTGTTTCTGCAGGAGAATATTCATCACTGGTTTGCCAACGATGTTGCTGCGGCCAACGACGACGACATGTTTTCCTGAAGGGTCATTTCCGCTTCGCACAAGAAGTTCCTGTACTCCCGCTGGCGTGCATGGACGCAGGCAGGGTTGACCGATCACCAGCTTACCAACGTTGATAGGGTGGAATCCGTCAACATCCTTCCGGTAATCAATCGCCTCAATGATCGTGCTTTCATCAATGTGTTTCGGCAGTGGCAACTGGGTGAGAATTCCATGAATCTTCGGTTCGACATTGAAACGGCGAATCAGATCAAGCAATTGTTGCTGTGTTGTTGTCGCAGGCAATTGTTCAGTGACCGAATAAAATCCCAGCTCCTCGCATGCCTTGCCCTTTGAACGGACGTAAACCTGAGAGGCCGGATTTTCGCCAACGAGGATGAAAGCGAGGCCGGGGGTCACACCACTTCGTCGCCTCAGTTCTTCTGCCCCTTGGCGCAACTCTGCTTTGATCTGCTCGGCTATCTTCTTGCCATCAATAACAGTTGCTGTCACGACCAAATCCTCAATGACTCAATCACCAAACCGTCAATCAACTCATCCAAACGCGGGAAACACAACACTTTCCATCTTCAATGCCCGACCCGTCTCTGCATCTGCCTGGACATACACACCGCACAGTCGAACATCATGCGAAGCGACCTCATACTTATGAGGTGTCTGCAACATCATGCGTTTGAGGGCGAGTTCTTTCTTCATTCCGAGAATGGAATCATACGGCCCTGTCATACCGACGTCACTCTGGAACGCCGTACCACGGGGAAGAATTCTTCCATCCGCGGTCGGAGTGTGAGTGTGCGTACCCAATACTGCGGTCACTTTGCCATCAAGATGCCACCCCATTGCCATCTTCTCCGCAGTTGCATCCGCGTGAAAGTCCACAAGAATTACTTTGGTTTCTTCCGCCATCTTTGCAACCGCCCAATCCGCCGTCTTGAACGGATCATCAATGGGCTGCATGTACACGCGTCCCTGAACATTCAACACACCGGCCTTACCCTTGTCACCGAGGTCAACGACGATAAAGCCATTGCCGCCATTCTCACGCGGGTAATTCAACGGACGCAAAATGCGTCTGTCGGCGCCCAACACCTTGCGGCTGTCCCAACGGTCCCACACGTGATTGCCGGTGGTAATAACATGCGTACCGAGTTCAAATATCTTCTTTGCATGTTCCTCGGCAATCCCTTTGCCTTCCGTGGTATTCTCGCCGTTGATGATCAGGAGATCAACACTGTATTTCTTGACGTAGTTGGGGACGAGGGTGATCGCAAGCTCAAGGCCGGGTTGACCGACAATGTCGCCGACGAAAAAGATGTTCAGGGTTTTGGACAAGGAGGTATCAGTGCGTAAACTGGTGATTTGAGTAGTGGATTAGTGGAGGAGTGGGAACAGAGCGAGAATTAAAGAAAGAGTTGGATTCCAGAATCCAACATCGAGAATCCCGTCAGGATTCCAATAATCTCTCACTCCGGCTGAAAGTTCATCACTTCTTCAACGATTGTGTCAACGATTTCGGATTCCTTGACACGACGGACGACTTCGCCTTTCCGATAGAGAATCCCGACACCCTTTCCTGCTGCGATACCGATATCCGCTTCGCTTGCTTCGCCGGGTCCATTGACCACGCAACCCAACACGGCAATCTTCACCGGCTTCTTCACACCTTCCAGGCGTTTCTCAAGTTCGGCCATGATGCCGAAGAGATCCACTTCAAGCCGCCCGCATGTGGGGCACGCGATCAACTCGACATTGCGCGAAGCAAGTCCAAGCGACCGGAGGATTTCCTTCCCCACTTCCACTTCCTTGAACGGCTCGTCGGTCAGTGACACGCGAATGGTATCGCCAATTCCCTCTGCGAGCAGTGTCCCGATACCGACTGCCGATTTAATGGTGCCGACGCGTGTTGTGCCTGCTTCTGTAACACCAAGGTGCAGTGGAATATCCGTACGCTCGGCAACAAGGCGATACGCTTCAATCATCAACCGCACATCCGTGGACTTCACGGAGATAATCACGTCGTTGAATCCAAATTCATCACAGATCTCCACATGGCGCATTGCACTTTCAAAGAGCGCTTCCGCAGTCGGGTAGCCATGCTTGTTAAGAATATCCTCTTCGAGCGAACCGGAATTCACACCAATACGAATGGGAATGCCCTTGTCCTTTGCAGCAGAAAGCACCTGGTGGATACGATCCTTACTGCCGATGTTACCGGGATTCAACCGCACCTTGGCAACATTTGCTTCGATCGACTTGAGTGCAAAAATGTGATTGAAATGAATGTCGGCCACAACGGGTATGGGAGACTGCTTAACGATCTCGGCCATTGCATCGGCAGCCTCCTTGTCGTTCACTGTCACACGAACAATGTCGCAACCCTCTTCGGTAGCGCGGATGATCTGCGCAACCGTACCCTGTACATCCGACGTCTTGGTCTTCGTCATCGTTTGCACAGAAATTGGCGCACCGCCACCGACCTTGATGCCGCCAAGAGTCACCTGACGCGTCTTCCTGCGCACCCCTACTTTGTACGTGGGATGAAGGATTGCAGGAGGTTCGTTCGTCAGATTAAGAACCGGGATTTCCATTCCTTGCTTTCGGCTTAGTGAATCTTTTTACTGGCTTCGTTCAGAATACGCTTTTCTTTGTCGGACAGACTCTGGTACCCGCTGCTGCTGATCTTGTCAAGTATTGCATCGACAGTCTCCTGGCTCACTTCCGGTTCATCCTCCACGGGACGTCCGGATTTGATATCGAAGTACTGCGCTCCCTGCACATCATCCGTACGATGGCGATACGGTTGTCCGCCACCATATGGCGCAGAACCGCCACGGCGAAATTGATCCCACCAGACTGCCACAGGAATCACTCCCATGATTGCAAGTGTATAGACGGCACCGACCGCGGCGCCACCCAGGTGGGCAACATGTGCGATACCATCACTGGTCCCTGTCACACCGTAAAACAATTCAAGACCGATATACACTGCGATGAAATACTTGGCTTTGACAGGAAGGAGGAAGTACACATAGATAGGACGATCCGGAAAGAGCATGCCAAAGGCAATCAACACTCCAAAGACTGCTCCGGAAGCTCCGACTGTGGGCGCCGCCTGACCAAGCATGGGGGCAACGAGCAAGTTGGTAATACCCGCACCGATGCCACAGACAAGGTAGTAGATGAAGAACCTTTTCGAACCCCAGTTGTTTTCCAACTCCATACCGAACATCCACAGCGCAAGCATGTTGAAAAACAGATGCCCGAGGCCGCCGTGCATGAACATATACGTGACAAGTTGCCAGGGCCAGAAGTTCTCGCCGAAAGGCCAGAGAGCAAAGTACGAGGAAAGGAACCCGCTACCCCCACCGACGCGATCACCTCCGAGACTGAACATTCCAAGAAGGACATCCACCACCAGCCAGATGGCAATATTGCTGATGAGCAGCCATTTGATCACAGGGGGAAAGAACTGGAATCCACCGCCAAATAAACTTGGCCGATAATACGTTCCAAATCCGCCCGATTGGTTGTACGACATTACCTTCCCCTGTTGACGTTCCTAGTTACAGACTGTTCAACACCGGTGAGAGCGCTTTCGTTCGTTCACTTCAGATCCAATGCCCCGATGCCCGGCAACATTTTGCCCTCAAGAAACTCGAGAGACGCCCCGCCCCCGGTTGACACATGAGACACAGCATGTTCAAACCCGGCCTGCGCGATGGCCGCGGCGGAGTCTCCACCGCCTACAATGGTTGTCGCACCCGCTTTCGTCGCTTCGGACATCAAGCGGGCGACTTCCAGCGTTCCGTTGGCAAAGTTCGACATTTCAAAGACGCCCATAGGCCCGTTCCAGACGATCATTTTCGCGCGCCGCACTTCGAGATTAATGAGCTTCACTGTTTCAGGACCGATATCAAGACCGCGCCAGCCGGACGGTATCTTGCTGATTGGGACAAGCTTTCGTTGAGCGCCGTTATCAAACCTGTCTGCGATAACGCAGTCGACAGGCAGAATCACACGCAGGTGCCGCGCCTTGATATCATCGAGAATTTTTCTGGCCAATCCCAGTTTTTCCTGTTCGACAAGCGAGTCGCCAATCTCAATTCCCTGCGCCTGGAAGAATGTAAAGGCCATTCCCCCGCCAATAACCAGAGCGTCGATCTTCGTCAACAAATTCTGGATCACATCGATCTTGCCGGAGATTTTCGCCCCACCAAGAATCGCAACATAGGGGCGTCGCGGGTT
>CAZIHJ010000013.1:35243-37359 GCA_964538485.1 uncultured Chitinophagales bacterium
GGAATGTTCATCAAGATGCCGAGATGCTCAGCAACGGGCTTGAGCGAGAATTCCGGATTCGGCGAGCCCTTGGGCCTCCCCAGATGACTCAGCAGAATGGCAGAGCCACCATCATTCAGGATCTTCCTGATAGTGGGAAGCGACTCGACGATACGCGTATCGTCTGACACCTTCAGATCCGACGTCATCGGCACATTAAAATCAACGCGGACGAGAACCCGTTTCCCTTTTAGGTCAACGTCATCAATGGTTTTTATATTCATGCAATTTTCTTCAGAAGGTCTACTACACGACAGGAGAATCCCCACTCATTATCATACCATCCGAATACCTTGACGGTTGAACCATGCGCCATGGTCAGTTTGCTGTCCAGGATACAGGAATGTTCGTTGCCAATGATGTCGGCAGAGACAATCTCATCTTCCGTATATTCCATGATTCCCTTGAGTGAAGAGCCGGCGGCGGCCTTGAATGCCGCGTTCACTTCGTCTTTGGTGACAGATTTCTTCAAAACAGCAACGAAGTCCGTGATGGACGCGTCGGGTGTTGGAACACGGAGTGAGAAGCCATCGAGTTTGCCTTTCAACTCAGGAATTACTTTGCCGACTGTGCGTGCGGCACCTGTGGTTGTGGGGATAATGGAGAGAGCCGCGGCGCGGGCACGACGCAAATCCTTATGCGGCAGATCAAGTAAACGCTGATCGTTGGTGTACGAGTGAATCGTGGTCATAAAGCCGTGGTCAACACCAAACTTGTCATGCAGAACTTTGACCATCGGCGCAAGGCAGTTCGTTGTACATGATGCATTGGAGACGAACTGTTCCTTGCCGGTGAGGACACTGTCATTCACGCCTAGCACTACTGTCGCGTCGATTTCATCTTTTGCCGGAGCGGTGAGCAGAACCTTTTTTGCTCCTGCCTGAATATGGAGTTGAAGCTGCTCGCGGCTCGTGAATACGCCTGTCCCTTCAATCGCAATATCGACACCAAGCTGTTTCCATGGAAGCTTTGCCGGATCCTTCTCGGCCGTTATCGGGAATTTCTTTCCATCCACAATAATGCTGTTGCCATCTGCTTTCACCTCACCTTTGTATTTGCCATGGACAGAGTCATACTTCAAAAGGTACGCAAGAGTGTTTGCATCAGTAATGTCGTTGATAGCAACAACCTCAAACTCGCTCTTACTCAACAATCTTCTAAAAACGAGACGCCCGATTCGTCCAAACCCGTTAATACCGATCTTTACAGCCATTGGAATACCTCCACTGTTTCAGAATGAGGGGAATGAGTCACATCAAAAGTGCGTAAAATTGCTTAAAACACGCATCAATCTACCAAGAAGGGTTTTGAATGTCAAGAATTAGGGGACTTCAAGGGGCAAGAGCCACAGAACACGCCAGCACTTGTTTGGCACCGGCCTGAATAAGCGTGGAGCCGCATGATTCAATTGTTGCACCAGTTGTTATCACATCATCAACAATGACAAATGTTTGTCGTGTAATGTCCACCCCCGGTGGAGGATTCACGGCAAACGCTTCTGCAACATTCCCCTTTCGTTCATCAATCCCAAGTTGCGTTTGCGACTCCGTGTAACGGATTCTTCGAAGAAGTTTTGGGTACACACGAATGCCGGACGTTTTGCTGATCCCTTTGCAGATATACTCACTCTGGTTGTATCCCCGTTCCCGCAACTTTGCCCGGTGCAACGGAACAGGAACAAGTCCGGCAATCGAAGCAACATCAACCTGGTCTTGCAAGACTTCGCCAACCCGCTCACCGAGGAGAACTCCAATCGACGTCATACCGTTGTACTTGAGTTCATGAATGAGTGATTGCAGTGTCGCGTCCTTATCAAAGTAGTATTTCGAGATCAGTCCGGAAATGTGACCCTGTTGGACAAGTTTGTGATACGTGTCCCTGTAGAGATCATCATCCTTTGTCACCTCACGGATGGACGACCAACAGGCAGAACACACCTTTCGTTCTGTTTCGGCTAATGAGTTATCACATGAAAAGCAGACAGGAGGAAAAATGAATTGATAGATGGGGCGGGTAAGAAGTTTGAGAGTTCGTAGAGTTTTTGGAGTTTGGAGAGTTGTCATTGATTGTTTCATGA
>CAZIHJ010000013.1:37459-44803 GCA_964538485.1 uncultured Chitinophagales bacterium
GTTTCATCCATCATTCGTTGCATGGAGCCGGTGACCGTGTCGGCATAGAGAATAACTCGACCGTTGAGATTACGGGCCGTCCGGCCGGCAGTTTGGATCAGCGATTTTTCTGAGCGCAGAAAGCCTTCCTTGTCGGCATCAAGGATGGCAACAAGCGACACTTCCGGCAGATCCAGTCCTTCGCGCAGCAGGTTTACTCCCACCAACACATCGAAATCTCCAAGTCGCAGGTCGCGCAGTGTTTCAACTCTGGCCAACGCATCCACCTCGCTATGAATGTATCGAACCTTTATTCCGATCTCCGTCAGATAGTCTGTCAAGTCCTCTGCCATACGCTTGGTGAGTGTGGTGACGAGTATGCGTTCCTTTGCGGCAGAGCGTGTACGAATCTCGGCAATCAGGTCGTCAATCTGGTTCTTGACTGCCCGGATTTCCACTTCGGGATCGACAAGTCCGGTGGGCCGGATGACTTGTTCAACCACCACGCCTTTCGACTTCTCAAGTTCATAGTTTCCCGGTGTGGCGCTGACATAAATAATCTGCTTCACCATCTGTTCCCATTCATCAAATGTCAGCGGACGGTTATCCAATGCAGACGGAAGACGGAACCCATGCTCGACCAGCGTGAGCTTGCGAGACCGGTCACCGAAGTACATTCCCCCGATCTGCGGCACAGTCACATGCGATTCGTCGATGACAAGGAGAAAGTCTTTCGGAAAATAATCGAGCAGGCACGATGGTCGGGATCCCGGAGGTCGACCCGCAATATGGCGCGAGTAGTTTTCGATGCCGGAGCAATATCCGACTTCCCGCATCATCTCCAGATCAAAGCGTGTGCGTTGTTCGAGGCGTTGTGCTTCCACCAGCTTGTTCAGTCGGCGAAGTTCGGTCAGGCGCTCTTCCAATTCCTGTTCAATTCCCTTCATCGCTCGTTCAAGTGTTTCCTTCGACGTAACAAACTGCTTGGCGGGATAGATTACTTCATACTCTGTTTCCCCAAGCACTTTCCCATCAACACGATTGATGTAGGATATCTTCTCGATCTCATCGCCGAAGAACTCAATCCGAATCGCCTCTTCATTTTCGGAACCGGGAATCACTTCAACAACGTCGCCGCGCACGCGCATAGTACCGCGGATAAACTCGAAGTCGTTGCGGATGTAAAAGATGTTCAGAAGCTTGCGGAGAAGGTCATTCCGCTCAAGCTTGTCCCCTTTCCGTATCAAAACAAGCTGACTCGCCCATTCCTCCGGCGCGCCGATACCGTAGATGCAACTCACCGATGCAACAACGATGACGTTTTTCTCTTTGCTCATCAACGCACTTGTTGCACGCAGCCGCAATCGATCAATTTCGTCGTTGATAGAGGCATCTTTGGCGATGTACGTGTCGGTGGTGGGAACGTATGCTTCAGGTTGGTAATAATCGTAATAGCTGATAAAGAACTCAACCCGATCCTTCGGGAAGAAACTCTTGAACTCGCTGTAAAGCTGGGCAGCAAGGGTTTTATTGTGGGACATGACCAGTACCGGCCTGTCAATCTGGGCTATAACATTGGAGACCGTGAACGTCTTGCCGCTACCGGTCACTCCAAGCAAAACCTGGTGACGGTCGCCACGCTTCACCCCTTCAAGCAACTGACGAATCGCTTCCGGTTGGTCGCCGGAGGGTTTATATTCCGATGTGAGTTTGAATGTGCTCATAGAGAAATTAGCCTCACCACAGAGGAACGGAGAAACAGTGGGCACAGAGTGTTATGAACAAGTGTCGCATCGAAACCGTCCAACATGACTCCTTCCACTCCGTGTAACTCTGTACCTCCGTGTCTCTGTGGTAAGATCACTTGCATTCCCTACTCATACCGCAGCGCCTCAATCGGACTGAGCATGGAGGCTTTGCGCGCAGGATAGAATCCGAAGAACAAGCCGACTGCGGCCGAGAAGGAAAACGCAAGTGCTACCGATGCGAGAGATACGAATACCGGCCAACCGGCCAATTTTGAAATGAGGGTTGATGTCCCGAGACCGATACCAACGCCAATCAACCCGCCGACGACACTGAGGAGGATGGCCTCAAACAAAAACTGCTGAAGTATATCACGTCGGCGTGCACCAATGGACATACGAATGCCAATCTCCCGGGTGCGTTCGGTTACAGAAACGAGCATGATGTTCATAATGCCAATGCCGCCCACAATCAATGAAACGGATGCAATACTGCCGAGAAGAGTTGTCATGATACTTGAAGTCGACGTCGCTGCTGACGCGATATCTGTCTGGGTACGGATGGTAAAGTCATCTTCCTGCCATTCCTGCAACTTGTGGCGTGCCCGGAGGACATCCCGCACTTCCTGTTGCGCCTGAGGAATGAGATCCTTGCTTATAGCAGAGATCAGAATGTTTCCGACACGATCGGAGCCCTGAATCTTGCGTTGCACAGTGGAGAAAGGGGCGATAATGATATCATCCTGGTCCTGACCCATAGCGTTCTGTCCTTTCGGTGCAAGCACGCCGACTACCTGGAACGGCTGGTTGGCGACACGAATGGTTTGACCAACGGGATCCTGACCGGGAAAGAGGTTATCGACCACGGTCTTTCCGAGCACTGCAACTTTCGTCGCTCCGCGCATATCAGCTTCCGTGAAAAATTCCCCTGACCCAAGGTGCCAATCCCGGATATGGAAAAAATCCGTATTGCCACCCTGGATGCGGGTATTCCAATTCATGTTCCCCGCGATGATCTGGCGATTGGTGTTTGCAGATGGGGTGATTGCTCCGACAGAGGGACATTGTTCACGGATCGCTTCGATGTCATCGAGGGTGAGAGATTGGGAAGTGCCCGCGCCGCCGCTGACTCCACCTGATTGCGAAGCGGATGAAAATACTATCAACACATTCGTTCCGAGACTGGCTATCTGAGTTTCCACTGCGGTCGTCGCCCCTTGTCCGATGGCAACCATTGCAATCACCGCACCAACGCCGATGATGATACCGAGCATGGTCAGCATTGCGCGAGTCTTTTGTCGCAACAGGGAATCGATCGCAATCCGAAATGTCTCCCACATGCGCATGGCTTTAGAACCCCCTCCGTCCGCCGCCACCACCACCACGTTGCTGTTGCTGCGGCATAAACGGATTCTGGGAAGTTGTTGGCGTGGTGGTCGTTATTCCTCCAACTGTTCCAACGATCACTTCGTCGCCCTCACTAAGCCGCTGACTGAGAATCTCTACGTATCGCGAGTCCTGAATGCCCTTCCTGATCATCACCGGCCTTAACTTGCCATCTTCGAGTTTCCACACTCGTGCCATGGTTGCGATCCGCCGTTGACGTCCGCCGGAGCTATCGGAACCACCTTCAGCACGGCGACGTTCAAAACCACCCGGACGTCTTCGTTCACGTTGTGTGGAATCTCCGCCGATCATTCGCGCGGAAGAATCCGCACCCCAAGATTCAGCAAGTTTCTCAAGCTCTTCGGCAGACGGTGTGAAGCGCAGTGCCTGCAATGGCACACGCAATACGTCTTCTGACTTGGCAACCTCGATGGAAACAGTCGCGGTCATGCCCGGCATCAGTTTCTGCGAGGGATTTTCAACGGAGATGATGACGATGTACGTGACAACATTCTGATTCACAATTGGTTTAAGACGCACCTGACTCACTGCCCCGACAAATTCCTCCTCGGGAAATGCATCCACACGGAATGTCACCCGCTGCCCCTCCTTCACGTTGCCGATATCGGCCTCATCAACGCTCGCTTCCACCTGCATCTTTCGCAAATCCTGCGCGATGGTAAACAGGGTTGGGGCCGACAGACTTGCCGCAACGGTCTGACCGACATCCACATCACGTGAAATGACAACACCGCTGATGGGAGCTTTGATTGTCGCGTACCGGAGATTTACCCTTGCCCGATCAAGTGACGCTGCTGCCTGGGCCAGACTTGCCTTTGCCGACTCCAGAGTAGTGGTTGCGGCATCCATGTCGGCTTGCGAGATCAGTGATTTCTCAGACAGCTCCTTGCTCCGATCGAAATTGCGCTGGGCCTCATTCACCTGTGCAGTCGCACGGTCAACGTTTGCCCTCTGTTCATTCACCGCGGCTTGTAGAAACGTCGGATCGAGTTGCGCGAGCAACTGACCTTCTTTCACGGTGGAATTAAAATCCACATATAGTTTTTCAATGGTGCCGGAAACCTGAGAACCTACCAGCACGGTGGTCACAGCGTTCAGCGTTCCCGTTGCGCTGATACTGACGAGCACATCTCCTCTATCCACCTTCTCAAAACGATACGTCACCTTGTCCGCGCCGCCTCCGTTCAGAAGATAAAACCCGCCGCCGACAAGAATGACAATCGCTCCGATAATCCACCACAACAATTTCCTTTTTTTCATCACTTGCCCTTCGTGTTCATAAGCTCTTCCCACACATGGCGACGAACCACCCGATACGCCGGCGAGTTTGCCTTCTTATACGGTTCAGAATGATGCACCGCCCGAAGATCTCCCGCTTCGACTCGCTTGTGCCACGTTTCCACCTCGTCCAAAGGAAACCGCAGGAACCCGTCCCGCGCCAGATCATGGAACTCATTCCACTGTCTGTAGAACACCATGGTATCCGGCTTGGTTTCGGCTGCTGATAGGAACATAGCTTGGACAAGCATTTCGGGGTCGAGGTTTAACGCTTTGAATGAACGAAGGTTAATCCGGACGATGTCGTTGCGGATAGAGATACGCTCAACCAGCTCTTCTCCATGACTAATAGTATCGATCGATGCCAACTCGTTCAGCAGATAGCTCCTTACTCCCGCCGTATCGGTCAGGAGATGCTCAACACCAAAGTTTGCCTGAAAGAAGAGTTTGTGAACATCCTCGACCTTAACACTTTCTTTGATGGAGAGATGGTATTCAACAATCTGTTTTGTGCTCCATGGGGTAGGATCCCCAACGCTTTGTCCAAGAGCAGGTTGAGCCACGAGAATACCAAGAACCAAAACAATAGGTAGCATCAAAACCGCCCCACGACCCCTGCTTTCATCTACTTCCTTCCCGCCCAATCCCATTGCTCATTGCTTATTGCTAATTGATAATTGTTTTTCTTACAGCTCTTCAATCCCTCTTCTCCCTTTATACCCCGATTCAATCGTATGCCAGTACTCAATGTCGTTTTCACCGACTTTCCAACAGAGATAAACCTCCTCTCCATTGGAGCGAACGTGAGGAAAGTCGAATAACCCTTCATCCAATCCCTTGACGACAATTCCACGATCATCGAAGCTCTTGATAATCTCCACTAGTGTTTCCATCTCCGGCGGGAATGCGCCCGTGCCATTGGGTCCCATCCCGCCAAAATATTCATGGCGGTACACGTCCCATCCCTTTGCCGTCAGGTCCTTTTTCAGCTCGATGATCCTCAACGCAAGAGCATGAACGGCAGTGAGTTCCCTGCGCGCTTCTTCGAGCGTAAAGTGTCTTTTATGAACGGGCTTATCCATGCTTGACGAATGTAATCAGATTGCGCTTAAACATTTCCTGAATAAACATCCTCAACCGGTCCTCAACCGGTTCGGCCTTCTCTCCAAATTCCTCTTTGATGCCGCGGGCAATCTCTTCCACTGTTCGTTCACCGTCGCAGCGCCGGTAGACGTACGTCCCGAGTTCGTCGAGATTCAATGTGTCCTCGGTTTGCACGGCAACCTTCTTCATCATCCGGCCGAAGAATCCGTCCGTGAAGCGAGGAATAATGACGCGAATGAGATTCTCCTCCCGCTCTTCAAATCCGTACCGGCGCATTGGACGTTGTGGAAGAAGCGGATCGGTCATGCTGTTTTCCTGTCTGCCGCACCGCGGTACAACATGTAGCCGAGTATGCCGAACAACACGACGGCAACGATGTCATTCTCCCGGAGGAAGCCAAGATACTTGTAGCCGATCGCAATCGGCAGAGGCAGACCCGTACCCTCGTCGACAAAATCCGGGATGAAATTCAGAAACGCACCAAGCACACCAAGCAGAGCGCCACCGGCAATAAGTCCCGAGGAGAGCAACGTGCCTTCACTCTCCTCCGGGTTATCAGGTTCGCGCTTGTAGCGCCTGTCGGCAATGCGGCGGATGATTCCGCCGACAAATATGGGGAACGTCGAAGAAAGAGGGAGATAAACACCCACGGCAAATGTGAGCGAATGGAGTCCGAGCAGTTCCATGAACAACGCAACGCTCGCTCCGATCATAATCAATCCCCACGGCAGTTTCTGTTCGAGTAAACCGGTGATGAGAACCGCCATGAGATTCGATTGCGGAGCAGCAAGTTCACGCCCGCCAATGCCGTCGATGCGTCTCGTTACCGCCATTTTTGTCTGGGGATCGACCAGATAATTTCCCGGCTCAACACCCTCCACTCCGACAACTCTCACCATCAAGTACGTTTTGCCATCCCTCCCTTCCATCTCCTCTGCGCGTTGCAACGAAACAGCCGACGGTGCAAACGGCGTGTCGAGCGGGATTTCCTTTGCCTGACTTTCATTCAAGAGAAGCATGGTAATGCCAACAACCGCGGCAGAGGTAACGACGCCAATCAACAACGCAAACTGCTGGGAACTTGGTGTTGCGCCAAGCAGATGCCCTGTCTTCAAGTCCTGGGCGGTCGTTCCGGCGTTGCTGATGGCGATACATACAGTCGCCCCAATGACCAACGCGAGATACGTGTATTCCTGCCCCGTCCACCCGACGGCTAGAAAGATCAAACATGTTCCCATCAGCACGGCGATCGTCATGCCGGAGAGCGGACTCGATGACGAGCCGACGATGCCCGTTATGCGTGCCGAGACGACCGAAAAAAGAAATCCGAATACTACGATCAACCCTGCTCCAAGAATGTTCACACGAAACGCCGGCACAAGCCAGATAAACAGCACGAGAATCAATGAGCCGATGCCGACTACGGTAATCGGTGTGTCGCGTTCGGTACGTGGTATCAATGTCCGGTCCTGACTGCCACCCCGCTCACCTGCGAGTTGCTTCACGGATGCTTTGAGTGAATCCCAGATCGCGGGGAATGCGCGAATCAACCCGATGACGCCACCTGCGGCTACTGCGCCTGCGCCGATATACTTGATGTAGTTGCGCCAGATGTCATACGTGCTCATATCACTGATCAGCGTTGTGCCGGGATAAATCGGTTCGACGGCAGCATTTCCAATAAACGCAATGATGGGCGAGATGATGAACGACGCCATCAATCCTCCACCCACCATGAGCAATGATGTGTGCCAACCGATGATGTAACCGACGCCCATCAATTCGGGGGCGACGTCCATTCCCACCGACGAACCCGGGTAAAAGGCAAAAT
>CAZIHJ010000014.1:0-1927 GCA_964538485.1 uncultured Chitinophagales bacterium
GATAGTCCGAGACCGGTGCCGCGCTTTTTGCCATGCGAGAAGAACGGCTCAAACACCTTCGCTCGGATTTCGTCGGACATTCCAATTCCGGTGTCAGAAAATGTCATGACGACCGAGCCGGCCTTCTCAGCGGCGCTCACGGTCAGCGTTCCACCCTTGGGCATTGCATCCGCAGCGTTGCTTGCGAGGTTGTAAAACACACGCACAATCTTCTCAACGTCGATCGTTACTTCGCCGCGGTATTCTATCTCGCGCTGGAGAGTTATCCCTTTCTTGGTAAGGTCGAGGCGGATAAAACCGAGGATGTCGTCCATGACGTCGCCAAGGGCTACGGTCGTCCGGTTCATCTCGCTGATGCCGCGGGAAAAATCCAGGATGTCCTGCGACATGTGAACAAACCTGTCCACCTGCCGGATCATCTCATCGGCAATGTGCGCGGCTTCCTCGTTGCCCGTGGTTTTGATCACTTGCGCATACATGCGCAATGTTCCCATCGGGTTTTTTATATCATGTATAATACTGCTGGCCATGCGACCGACGGCAGACATCCGCTCGTTGTTGACCATATCGCGGGCAATGCGCGCATTCTCAAGGGCCAGCGCCGCATGCACGGAGAATGCGTCAATAAACGATTCATCTTCCGACGTGAATGTTCCACCGGCCTTGTTCAATAATTGGAACACACCAACAATCTTGCCGTCACGGTCGCGCATCGGCATGCAGAGCACATTGTGCGTCTTGTATCCGCTTCGCTTGTCAATCTCGGGATTGAAGCGCGGGTCTGCATACGCATCCGGGATGTTCACCGTCTCTCCGGTCTTCGCGACGTAACCGGCCAGTCCCTTTCCCGGCGGCAACCGGATTTCGCTTGTTCCTTGAGCGGTCTTGGACCAAAGCTCACCGGTTTTTTCATCCAGCAGATACAATGTGCCGCGGTCGGCGCTGGTGCTGCGGGTTGCCGAATCCAGGATGGCTACAAGCAGGGCATCAAGGTCAATGGTGGAGTTGACCGTCTTGCTGGCATCGACAAGCAGGTGGAGTTTATCCAGCTTGGTTCTTGAAGAAAGCTCGTTGCGCTCAAGCTCAAGGACGAAGGTTTGATCCATTGTTCGGAGCCGGCGTGCGAGGTTTTGCAGAACGTTGAATGTGAAGACGTCCTCTTTCTTAATGAGCTGGCGGAAGTGCTCGGCGTCGAATCTGGCGATCGTGCAGGGTTGCACGGCTTCCGCCCGGGCGGATCGCGGCAACCCATCGATGATCGAAAGCTCGCCGAAGAAGTCCCCCTCGTGCAATACCGCCAGCAACGACTCAATGCCGTACTTGGTGAACTTCTTTATGCGAACGACGCCTTCGATAATGAGGAAGAGCTCCTTCCCCTGACTGAACTCGTTGAAGATCATCTCGCCAGTTTTGTAACGATGGAGTTTCAATTTGGGGAGAAGCGTGGTGATGCGGCGCGGGTTGACGCCGCTAAAAAGCACGTTGCTGCGAACCTTCTGGAGAACGGGACGGAGGGTGGATGTGCGCTTCGGGACGCTGCGCGAGGGTTTACGGGTTGTGGGTTTCTTTTTCTTCATTCCGTTGATGAATACGGGGACGCCCAAACGCTTTTTGCGGTGTGCAACATCGTTGGAAAAAGTCCGTGTTATGATAGGTAAATCACGCTGGAGATGCAAGAAAACGTCTTGAGGCGGGTCGGCTCCTAGACGTTCCCCGCCTGTCCTAATTGATTCTTTGAGGCGGGCAGGAATTGAACGTCCCTACGCGTGTACGAAGCATATCCACAACTTGCACCTCAAAGAATTTACTGATATATACAGCCACTCATGTCTCCCGAACTCATTCTCCAAACCATAGACCTTGGCAAGCGTTACAAGAAACGCTGGGCTGCGCGTGGCGTGAACCTGCGCGTACACAAGGGCGATGT
>CAZIHJ010000014.1:2027-14608 GCA_964538485.1 uncultured Chitinophagales bacterium
CCGCAGGGGATCAAAGAAGTGCGTGAACTCATCCGACGGCTCTCGATTGAGCAGGGGATGACCGTTTTTCTATCATCACATCTTCTCGCGGAGATCGAGCACACCGCAACCAGCATGGCGATTATCAATCGGGGAGAACTGGTCGTGCAAGGCAAAGTAACAGACCTGCTGAATGCCAGCACGAACAAAGTCCGCGTTGATGTTCACCCGATCGACAAGGCCGAGGACATTATTCGAACATTGTCATTCGCGGGAGAGGTGGTTCGCCGCGACCGGTTTCTTGATATCAGTATGCCGTTCGAGAAATCATCAGAACTCAACCACGCGCTTGTTGCTGCCGGAGTTGAGGTACATGCTCTGATTCCGCGTCGCTCTCTTGAAGAATATTTCCTCTCCATCACCGAAGGCACGTCAGACGTAACGCCTCCTTCCCACTTACCCGACAAGCATGTTCCGCATTCTCTCTAACGAAATCATCAAAACATATCGCAAGTGGCGAACCTACATCGGGTTCATCGCCATTGCGGTCCTTGTGCCGTTGGTGCAGTTTGCAATCAAATGGCAGGGATCCGGAGGAATGGGCGGTATCCGCCGCTCGCTCGAACAGGATTTCTTTCTCGTAGGCAATATCTTCAACGGTTACTTCATCACGCAGATGATCATGAACAGCCTCTGGGTGCATGTGCCGTTTCTTATCAGTCTCGTTGCCGGCGACCAGCTTGCAGGCGAGGCGACCGGTGGGACGTTCCGGTTAATGCTGATCAGACCGGCGTCGCGGTCACGCATACTTCTCGCCAAGTATGTTACAACGCTCTTCTACACGTTCACGCTGATTCTGTTCATGGCCGTGTTGAGTCTGGGGTTGGGGGTGTTTCTGTTCGGCTCCGGCGACCTTGTTGTACCGGGTGAAACCATCGTTGTCATTCCGGAGGCAGACGTTCTCTATCGTTTTGCCATCGCATTTGGATTGGCGACATGGAGCATGTGGTGCGTTGCTTCACTGGCGTTTCTGTTCTCATCACTGGTGGAAAATGCCATCGGGCCCATCATCGGCACCATGACAGTGATTATTCTCTTTCTTATTATCTCCAATCTGCCGGTGGAGTTCTTTGAGAAAGTCCGTCCCTACTTGTTTACGAGCTATCTGAATGTCTGGCAGGAGGCGTTTGGTGAACCGATTCTCTGGGATGAGATCGGTGCATCAATGCTGAAGCTCGGCGGTTTTAGCATTGGTTTTTATGGGGTTACTTGGTATATTTTCCGGCGCAAGGATATTCTGAGTTAGGCGTTTCACCTCTCACATCAATCATTCTGGATAATTCACACATGCAACTTGAACAGATACAGGAAGAACTTCGCGCCCGAAAACTCGGTGGCTGGCTGTTGTGCGATTTCCATCATCGCGACCATCTCGCATACCGCGTGCTCGGACTCGATGCAACAAGAATGACGACGCGACGATGGTTTTATTTCATTCCGGCAAAGGGTGAGCCGCGAAAACTTGTTCATACCGTTGAACCGGGAAAGCTTGACACACTCCCCGGATCGAAGACTCTGTTTCTCGCCTGGGAGCAGTTACATTCTTCGTTGAAGAAGATCCTCGGCTCTCCCAAGAGAATAGCCATGCAATATTCACCCAAGAATAATATCCCGTACGTCTCGCTCGTGGATGCCGGCATTATTGAACTGGTCAAGAGCTTCGGGCACAAGATTGCTTCCTCTGCCGACCTGGTCCAGAGGTTTGAGTCGTTGATCAGCGAAGAGGGATACCGGCTGCACAAGGAAGCCGGTGTGGTAATGGACAAGATTCGCGCCGAAGCGTTCGAGAAGATCAGGCAGGCGATCGCTTCCAATAATGGCATGACGGAATACGACTTGACAACATGGATGATGCAACGCTTCAAAGAGAGCGGACTCATCACCACCGACTCGCCGATCATCGGTACGAACGAACATCCTGCGGACCCGCACTTTGAATCAACGCCTGCGAACACACGACCCTTCAAGAAGGGCGATACAGTGTTGATAGATATGTGGGCAAAGAAGAATGTACCCGGCGGAATATACTATGATATCACCTGGCTGGGTTTCATCGGTAACGATCCACCGAAGAAGTATGTGGAGATCTTTGAGGCCGTACGAGATGCGCGTAATGCTGCGATAGGTTTTGTAAAAGACAAGTTTGCCAAAGGGAAGCCATGCCACGGCTGGCAGGTGGATGACGCGAGTCGCAACGTTGTAAAGAAGCGCGGATATGCAAAGTACTTCCTGCACCGGACCGGTCACTCCATCGGCGAGGAAGTACATGGCAACGGTGTGAACATCGATAATCTCGAAACGCGCGACGATCGGCAGTTGATGCCGGGAAGCTGTTTCTCTATCGAACCCGGAATTTATCTTGCTCACGAATCCATGGCAGTCCGATCAGAGATCAACATGTTCATCCGCCATGACGGTGTGCCCGAGGTAACCGGCGAGATGCAAGAGAAGCTGATATTGATTTGACACTCCGCCATCCATAGTCAACCATTCACTCACCCCTTTCAGGAGCGTGCCTGTGAGCATCTCTCAAACTCTGCGCGATATCCGCACCGGATTTAGTCCAACGTTTTGGGTGGCGAACATCCTTGAGCTCTTCGAACGTCTGGCGTTCTATGGTTCGAAGGCCGTGCTCGCCGTGTACCTTGCCAACAAAGTAGGGCTGGGTGTTGAAACCGGCGGCGCTCTCGTCGGTCTCTATTCCGGACTCATCTTCTCGCTGCCAATTCTTGCCGGGGTATTCGTTGACCGGTATGGTTTCAAGAAGTCACTGCTTGCATGCTTCGCCATCTTTGCCATCGGCTATTTTCTCGTCGGCCTTGCGGGAATGGATATGGCCAAGGGTTTGGTGGAGGGAATCGGGACGACCACCTACGTCACGGGAGTGCTGATTTTGACGGCGATTGGCGGGTCACTCATCAAGCCCTGCATCGTCGGAACAGTCGCTATGACATCGAAGCCGGAAGTGAAGTCGCTTGGATTTTCGATCTATTACACGCTGGTCAATCTTGGCGGTGCCATCGGCCCCATCCTTGCACTGTATGTCCGCGAAGGTCTCGGCATCGAGTATGTCTTGATGATGTCGTCGTTGACGTCGCTGCTCCTCGTCCTCGGTACGTTCATCTTTTTCAAGGAACCTGATGTTCAGGGCGGAAAAGGGGAAAGGAAGACGTTTGGCAAGGTATTCAAGGACATGCTTCTGGTGTTTCGCAATGGGAGGTTCATTATCTTTCTCGTGATCTTCTCGGGGTTCTGGATAATGTTCTGGCAGATATTCTTTTCATTCCCTTTCTATATTATCGAGGTATTGAAGTTCGAGAGGTTTGAACTTCTTGAGACGGTGGATGCCTGGACGATTATTCTCGTCAGCGTTCCCATCACAGCTCTGGTGAAGAAATGGAGCCCGATCGCTGCTATGACTCTCGGCTTTTCCGTTGCCAGCATCTCCTGGTTGGTCATCGCTTCATCGGACAGCATCATGTTTTCCATTATCGCAATGGCGCTCTTTGCCATTGGTGAAGCTACACAAGCTCCACGGTTTTATGAATACGTGAGTTCACTGGCACCAAAAGATCAGGTGGGAACATTCATGGGTTTCGCATTCCTCCCGGTTGCAATCGGCTCGTTCGTTGCAGGACCCCTTTCCGGCTGGCTTGTGCAAACATATATCCGCGATACATTCAATCCTTCCATGATGTGGTATATCCTCGCGGCAATCGGCTTTGGCTCAACCGCTTTGATGCTGTTATACAATGCCTTCCTTGTGAAGAAGCCATCATAGGAGGGAGAAGTCTTGGAGAGGTGTGTGCGGACGCTGTTCTTGTGTTTCCTCCCCATTCACTTTACCGTCGCGCAACTGAGCGGTGAAGATGTCCTGAAGAAAGTTGAAGAGACCTTCCGCGGTGTGGAGGACTATTCCGTCCAACTCAATATTGTTGTCGATCTTGAACGCATCAAAGTTCCTTCGATGAACGTGAAGATGTATTTCAAGCAACCCGACAAGGTCCATTACGAATCCGGCAGCTTTGCCCTCCTGCCGAAAGAGAGCATGTCGCTCAATCCTTCCCAGCTTCGGGAGCAATACACCGTTGAGAGCACACGCCAATTCTCCGATAGCGGCAAGGGTTACCATGAACTTTTCCTCAGACCAAAGAAAGAGAATACTGCGCTGCGCGGTCTTGCCCTGACGATTGACGGCGAACGCTGGGTTCCGGTGTTGCTTGTTTCGTCGTTGCCCGGTGGCAGGATGATGAAAGCTGAATTCACCCACGAGCAGGTGGAGGGACACTGGCTCCCCGCATTGCTCAGCGTGAACTTCTCTTCCGATGCCAGGGATGAAGATGCCGGGCAGCCGGCGACTCCCGCACCACAAACCCGCCCTCCCCGCAAGGGCTCCATCTCTATCCGGTACAGCAACTATAGATTAAACACCGACTTGAGTGATGAGGTGTTTGAGAAGAAAGAAGAGTAATTCGCTCCGGCAGAGTCAAAATCTCTGCAATGTGGAGGTTCATTTGACCATCAGAGTGTACGCCGCACAGTTTTTTCCGTAGGTGCCGCCCAGTGAATTCCGCAATCCCCAAAGAATAATCTTCTGCACCCTCTTGATTCTTTCTTGGGATTTTCTATTTTAGGTATACCTAAAAATATCTTTAGGAATACAAAGAGCTAAAATGCCCAATATCTCGACAGAAGACTACATCAAACATATCTACAAGCTGGAGCAAGAGGGGAAGAAAGTGACGACCTCGGCTCTTGCTGCAAGCCTGGATCTCTCCGACCCCTCGGTTACAGACATGATCAAAAAGCTCTCCGAGAAGGGTCATGTAAGTTATGAGCCATATCGGGGTGTTGGACTGACGAAACAGGGAAGGCAGATGGCGTTGAAGATTGTTCGGCGGCACCGGCTTTGGGAAATGTACTTGATGAAGTTCCTGGGATTTTCCTGGGACCAGGTACACGACGAAGCGGAACGTCTTGAACACGTGACATCGGATGATATGGAACGAAGATTAGATGAAGCCCTTGGATTTCCCAAAGCAGATCCGCATGGTGACCCGATTCCCACCGTGGATGGCAAATTGCATGAAATGGACTACGCTCCTCTTGCATCATGCACCGTGGGGGAAGTAGTAATAATTTTGAGAGTGAGCGATGAAGACCCCGCGATCCTCCAGCACGCGACGAGACTCGGAGTAAAGCTGAACACAAAAATTACGATTCGCGAGAAGACCGAATTCGATGGCGCCATGGTTGTGCGGGTCGGGTCGAAACAGCAGTTTATCAGTCAACAGGTGGCAGAGGCGATTTTTGTGGAGAGAGTATGAATACTATTGATCCCGGTACCGGACTGTTGTTCGGTCTGGTTGTCGTCGCAGTACTGGGCATCGTCGTATGGCCGCGCATCGGACTATGGGCGCGTTGGCAGGACGCGCGCCGGACAACCCATCGCGTGCTCATCGAAGATGCTCTGAAACACTTATATGATTGTGAATACAAGAACCTGGTGTGTACGCAACAGAGTATATCCGGTGCCTTGAGAATATCCGGTGATGAAGTAACTTCGTTGTTGTCCGGACTTGAGTCACACCGGCTGGTGAGGCTCGACGGCGACACGTTTGTACTGACGGAAGACGGACGCTCGTACGCTCTGCGTATCATCCGCACACACAGGTTATGGGAACGCTACCTTGCAGATGAAACGGGGGTGAAGGAAACCGATTGGCACCACGAAGCAGAGCAGAAAGAACACCAGCTTACACCGACACAGGTGGACGCGCTTGCAACTCAGATGGGGAACCCGCGGTTCGACCCGCACGGCGACCCGATCCCGACAGCTTCCGGCGACCTGCCTGCGCGGAAGGGTCAACCGATGACACAGCTCCAACGCGGCGAAACGGCGCAGATCATCCACATTGAAGATGAGCCCGACGCGGTGTACGCCCAACTGGTTGCGCTCGGACTCTCTCCCGGTATGTCGCTGAGGATACTTGATGCATCGCATGAGCGAATCCACTTCGAGGCGGATGGCGTGGAATCTGTGTTGGCACCGATTGTGGCGGCGAATGTTACTGTGACGGTGCAGCAAACGCAGGTGGCGACGGAAGGTCCGTACGAGACACTGGCTGAGCTTTCGCCTGGGGAGTCGGCAGAGGTTGTAGGCATCGCGCGCAGATGCCGTGGTCAACAACGCAGGCGCCTTATGGATCTCGGGATTCTTCCCGGAACCCGGGTTACGGCGGAAATGCGAAGCGCGAGCGGGGACCCGACAGCGTACGTGATTCGGGGGGCGATGATCGCACTCCGGCGTACTCACGCAGGTATGATCAATATTCGAAGAGAGAATGGTGAAGGGAAATGACTCAGCAAACTTCAACAGGATGTGAGACATGTCCGGCGCACAACAAAGGAAACCTGGTGCGTCTGGGAGTGAATATGGAAGGATCAGACTTCGTCGTTGCTCTTGCGGGGAATCCCAATACGGGTAAGAGCACGGTATTTAATGCGCTCACAGGACTTCACCAGCATACCGGAAACTGGCCCGGCAAAACAGTTACGAGAGCGGAAGGCGGTTTTCTCTACAACGAGAAGCGCTACAAAATTGTCGATCTCCCCGGAACCTATTCATTGCTTTCAACAAGCACAGACGAAGACGTTGCCCGCAATTTTATTCTTTTCGGACAGCCGGATGTGACGGTGATCGTCGTTGACGCAACCCGGCTTGAACGCAACCTCAATCTCGTACTGCAAGTACTGGAAATCACTGATCGTGCCGTGGTGTGCCTTAACCTTGTTGATGAAGCGAAACGCCACGGGATTACAGTGGATGAAAGACTGCTGACAAAACATCTGGGCGTTCCCGTTGTGCCTGCGGCGGCGAGGCAGGGAGTTGGTATTCAAGATCTGTTGAAGGCCATTAATGATGTTGCAACCGGTGCCTTTATCTGCAAACCGCACCGGATTCGAACGCGCTCGGTGCCTCTGGAGCGCTCGATTGCTCAGCTTGCGGAACAGGTGGAGCAGTTGTACCCGGGTCTCGGCAACGCGCGATGGGTTGCTCTCAGGTTGCTGGAAGGGGACGAGCGAATCATTGAGGCAACACGCAACGGTGAGTTGGGAGATTTGGTACAACTCAACGGGGGTCAGAACGCAGGCGAGATGATAGAAGAAGGATCAGCCACATGACCGGAATACCTGTCGCAGATGAAATACTGAAAAAAGCTAACACCCTCCGCTGGGAAATTGGTGAGGGATTCCATGACACATTAATGGAATCCATCTACACCGACGCGGCAAGCATTGCAGATACGGTTGTCACTCGTTCCAATGAGAAGCCGAAGTTTAACTGGGACCGTGCGCTTGACCGTGTGTTGACCAGCCGTTGGACAGGTTTCCCGATGATGCTGTTGTTGCTCGGCATAGTTTTTTGGTTGACGATTGCTGGTGCTAATGTCCCATCGGCGTTACTGGCAGACCTTCTCATTGATACCCTGCATCCGATTCTCAAATCACTTGCAGATGGCGTCGGGATGCCCTGGTGGTTATCGGGGTTTCTATTGGATGGTGTGTACCTCGCAGCGGCGTGGGTCATCAGCGTCATGTTGCCCCCCATGGCGATCTTCTTTCCTCTCTTTACGTTACTGGAAGACTTCGGCTATCTGCCGCGGGTTGCCTTCAACCTCGATAATCTGTTCCGCAAATCCGGCGCTCACGGTAAGCAGGCACTCTCCATGACCATGGGGTATGGATGCAACGCGGCGGGCGTTATTGCCACGCGAATCATCGACAGTCCGCGTGAACGACTCATTGCCATCATCACGAACAATTTTGCCCTGTGTAACGGCCGATGGCCAACACAGATCCTGATTGCATCATTGTTCATCGGGGCATTGGCTCCGGCGGCGCTCGGCGGACTTGTCTCCGCAGCGGCCGTGGTATCCATTGCGCTCTTCGGTATTGCATTGACTTTCATAACCTCATGGTTTCTTTCGCGCACTGTGCTCAAAGGTGAGGCCTCGTCCTTCAGTCTTGAATTACCGCCGTACCGGCCTCCGAGAATCCTGCAAACACTCTACACGTCCCTGATCGACCGGACGATTATTGTTCTCTGGCGTGCCGTCGTCTTTGCGGCTCCGGCCGGTGCCGTCATCTGGTTACTCGCGAATATCCATGTTGCTGACCTGAGTCTCGCCGAGCATGCCATCAACTGGATGAATCCGTTTGGGTTATTGATTGGATTAAACGGCGTCATTCTTCTGGCATACATTATTGCCATTCCGGCAAACGAAATCATCATTCCCACCATCTTGATGTTGACAGTATTGGGTTCAGGAGTGGCGGGGGTGGGTGAAGGCGCGGGTGTGATGTTCGAGCTTGAAGACTCGCTCGCATACATGTCAGTATTTAACGCCGGGGGATGGACACTGCTGACCGCCGTGAACCTGATGCTCTTCAGTCTTGTGCATAATCCATGTTCGACCACCATCTATACCATCTACAAAGAAACCGGCAGTGTAAAGTGGACCCTCGTAGCGTCGCTTCTTCCTGTCGTCATGGGAATGGCATTGTGTTTCTTCGTTGCCCAGATTTGGAGACTGATAGGAGGGATGGGTTAATGAGTGTCTATCGACGAACATTCTCCACCCTTGGTACGGTGACAATTCTGCTCGCATGTGCTGTCGTCGGTTGCGATAAGTTGTTGACTGAAACACCACCGGAAGATCAATCTTTTGATGGGCCGATAGACGGACTGACGAACGAACAGCGCGCAATTTTTGTGAGAGGCGACGAAGCATTTGGTGAGGTCTTTACGTTCCGGACCGGATTGGGGCCATTATTCAACCAGGCATCGTGCGAGCGTTGTCATGTTGGTGATGGGAGAGGACATCCAACCACCAATCTGAAACGATTTGGATTTAATCGCGGCGATGGGACGTTCGACGTGATGGTTGAATATGGTGGCCCGCAACTGCAGGAACGAAGTATGCCGGGCTATCCGGCGGAAGAAATTCCCGCGGGTGCAAATGCAATCTCTGTCCGGGGCGGACCTCTCGTCGTCGGGCTGGGTTTGATCGAGGCAATCCCGGATCAGGCAATTCTCAACCATGCAGATCCTACCGATGCCAACGGCGACGGCATTTCAGGTCGCCCGAATCTTGTCGCCGCGCCTGAGTTTCTCGCACTTGAACCGGGTCCATACAACGGCAACTACCTGGGTCGTTTTGGAAGGAAAGCCGGTGCCTTGAATTTGCTCCAACAGGTGGCGAACGCTTATCATCAGGACATGGGTATTACGTCCGATTTTCTGCCCGTTGAAAACCATAACCCTCTTGCTGGTGGAACTGGTGGCGACCCCGTTCCCGATCCCGAGGTTCCGGCCGCGATAGTTCATGACGTTGTGTTTTATCTGAAGACGCTGCGACCGCCAACCAGACGCAACGCAACCGATCCGACAGTCCTTTTGGGCAGTCAGGTTTTCGAGAGCATCGGCTGCGCGAAGTGTCATGTGCCAACGATGACTACAGGCCCGCATCCCATTCAGGCGCTTGCCAACAAGGAAGTGCACTTGTACTCCGACCTTCTGCTCCATGATATGGGGCCCGATCTTGCTGACAATTTTATTGAAGGCGATGCATCGGGATCGGAATGGAGAACAACACCATTGTGGGGGCTGGGCATTGTGGAGAATGTTCTTGGTGGCACGGCCTCTTACCTTCATGATGGAAGGACGTCAGATCTTCGCACGGTGATTGATCTGCACAAAGGAGAAGCGGATTCGAGCCGCGTTTCTTTTCAGCAACTTCCCACTGCTGAACAGGATGCCTTGCTCGTATTCCTGAAGTCACTATGATATCGAGACGAACTTTCATCAAATCCACAGCAGTAGTCGCGGGAACCGGTATTCTTGCTCAATATCTGTCGGCCGCAGGGGGATGTGCCCCCGCAGCACGAACGGTTACGGTCCCGACCGTCAACAACAAGATCGTGCTGATGCTTTCAGAGCTTCCGGAACTTGCTGATCCGGCCTCGTATGTCAAGGTCATGGTCAACCAATACCCTCATCCGATTTATCTTTTCAGGATTCATGATGAATACATCGCGGTTCTCAGCACATGCACACACAACGGATGTGAGGTGAGGAAACTCCGGGGCGGGTTTGAATGTCCGTGTCACGGTTCAGAGTATGACCTGTGGGGCAATGTTCAAGGAGGTCCGGCACCGGAACCATTGGAGCGATTCAATGTGGAGAGGGTGGGTGACAGACTGGAATTTTTCCTGGAAGGTACAACATGAAACTGATTCTGTCTGTGATGGTTGCTTGCCTGTTTGTTGTGGTTTCTGCATTCAGTCAGGACACCACCGCGCATCCGGCCGTAAAAGGCGGAATCTATGATCGGCCGTACCTTGTTCAACCATCGTCCCGTCTTGCTATTGGTGGTTACGCGGAAACTATGCTGAGGTCCGAGTATGCCGATGGTGTTCATGAGAACATCTCTTTCGAAGCGCGCCGCTTCAATATTTTCTTTTTCTCATCAATTTCCCCCTTGATTAAACTGACCTCCGAACTTGAGTTCGAACATGGTACGGAGGAGATCAAACTGGAAACGGCCTTGATTGACCTGCTCCTTCATGAAGCGTTGAACGTACGCGGCGGGATCATTCTCTCGCCTCTCGGGAGATTCAATATTTCTCATGACAGCCCGAGGAATGAATTCACCGACCGGCCACTGGTCTCAACGCAAATCATCCCCACGACACTTTCCGAGGCGGGCTTCGGTGTTCATGGCCTGCTGTATCCCATCTACGACCACAGACTGACATACGAAATGTATCTGGTGAACGGTTTTACCGACGACGTGGTGCTTACTGGAGACGGAACATTCATCCCGGCGGGTAGGCCTGTGGCATTTGAAGAGGATAACAACGGGAATCTCGCTTTCGTTGGACGTCTTGCCGTCAGCCCGGAGTTTGGCGGAGAGTTGGGTGGTTCGCTTCACACGGGATTCTACAATACGTTCAAGAAGGACGGGCTTGATGTTGACGCGGCCCGAAGACTGACGATCGCTGCTGTCGATTGGAGCTACGATCTCGGAGATGTCTCTTTGATCGGTGAGTATGCGCATGCGCGTATAGAAATCCCTGCTTCATTACAGGGACTATTTGCAGAGCGCCAGCAGGGCGTGTATCTTCAATTGATGTACCGGGCACTCCAGGGCGTTCTTCCGATGTTTCCCCGGTCTGTTCTTGGCGTAGGAGTGAGATATGACTATGTCGATATGGACGCTGATACACACGGAAGTGATACCCATCGATTGACGGCAGGTGTAAATGTCCGACTGGTTCCGGAAACGGTTGTCAAGTTGGACTACCAGCATGATTGGTCGTTCGACAGAATCAACAATGAGTCCAAATCCGCGGTGGTTCAATTTGGAATAGCAACGTACTTCTAAATTCCGGGTGATGAATCTTCGTTTGCGATCATTCCTATTTGTTTCCGCCTCTGTCTTATCATCCGCCTTGTTTATAAATGGGCAGGAAGGTGGAGAGGAAATCTACCAACCCATTTCAGTTTTCAAGGGAGCATCAATTCCCGCAGACGAGTGGTTTGAACGCCAGCGCGCATTTCCGTTCGATGAACTCCCGGTCGGGGAATATCACAAAGCACTTCGTTATGTTCAAACCCGGTTGACCCAACCGTTTGATCGGCAATCGGGCTTGTCATGGACGCTCGCCGGTCCCACAAACATCGAGGGGCGAATTACTACCATTGCCATCGATCCAACGAATCCGCTCATTGTTTTTGCCGGGTCTGCCAATGGTGGAGTGTGGAAGTCTACCAACTTCTGTCAGACGTGGCGTAGTGTCTTTGACAATCAGAACACGTCCTCCATTGGCGCTCTCGCAATTGATCCCGCAAATCCCGATGTCATCTATTGTGGTACGGGTGAGGCAAACTCCCTGCGGAGTTACTATCCGGGAACAGGTCTGTACAGATCTACCGATGCAGGAATCAGTTGGACGGTACTTGGTTTGGAGCAAACGTTCAGCATCGCGAATATTGCCATCAATCCCTTCAACCCACAGGAATTATTTGTCGCGGCCGTTGGCTCGCTGAGAAGAAAAACAGTGGAACGCGGCATCTACAAATCGACAGACGGCGGAACAACGTGGAGCCAATCATTATTTATCGCCGACTCCATCGGCGCGATTGATGTCGTGCTGGATCCGTCCAATCCCACTAAAGTCTTTGCCGCAATGTGGGAACGTCAACGACGCGAAGATTATGTGAAGTACGGCGGTCCGGGCAGCGCGTTGTATGTTTCGACAAACAGCGGCGCATCGTGGAATGTTGTGAACGGCGGCTTCCCCTCCAATCAAGCAACTCTCGGACGGATATCCGTCGACATATGCGCTCTTGCCCCATCAGTATTGTATGCCCTCACCGCGAACGCCAGTGGCACGAACAGGGGATTGTACAAGTCCACAGATGGCGGAGTGAACTGGGTGTTCATCAACGCGTCGGTTGGCAGTTCGTCTTCGTA
>CAZIHJ010000014.1:14708-43124 GCA_964538485.1 uncultured Chitinophagales bacterium
CTTGGTGGCACTCAGGATAACGGTACAGTGAGATCAGCAACTGGCGGACTGAACACATGGCAGGATATTTACGGCGGCGATGGATTTTATTGCCTGATTGACTATACCGATCCGACCAAAGTCTATGCGTCATCCCAGTATGGTGGCCTTGGAAGATCAACGGATGGCGGTGTGTTGTTTTCAACCGGAACATCCGGCCTCGACTTGTCTTTTACAAACTGGATGACGCCGTTCGTCATGGACAAGAATAACCCTCTCGTGCTCTACTGTGGAACGTACAAGATGCACAGGTCAACAAACGGCATGCAATCGTGGACGCCGATCAGCGGTGACCTTGCGAACGGGCATGTTGAATTCTTCGGCTCAATCACTACGGTCGATGTGGCGAAATCGAATCCCGATGTAATCTATTGTGGAACGGATGATGCCAACGTGTGGCGGACGACAAATGGTGGCTCAGTATGGACGAAGATCAACAATGGACTCCCCATCCGATGGGTCACGCGTGTCGCTGTTGACCCCGATTCGGCCAACGTGTGTTACGTGACGCTCTCGGGATACAAGATCGATACTACCGGTTCGCACATTTATCGGACAACGAACTATGGATCAACATGGACGTCAATCAGCGGCAACCTGCCGGATGCCCCGATCAACGACGTCATTATTGACCCGTTGGACAGCCGCACGTTGTACATTGCAACAGACGTCGGTGTGTTGTACTCCTCGAACCTTGGAGAATCCTGGCAAATACTGGCTGCCGGCTTGCCGACGAGTGCCCCGTGCCACGATCTGACCCTGCATGAAGCCTCGAGAAAGCTCGTCGTCTGGACGCATGGCCGGAGTGCATTTGCAACAACTCTTCCACCACCGAACAGTGCAGACGAAATGCCAATGCCGTATCCCCGCGTCCTCCGTCTGTCCCAGAATTACCCCAACCCGTTTAATCCGAAAACACGTATCACCTATCAACAAACAATGACCGATTGGGTGACACTCAAGGTGTTTGACGTGTCGGGACGTGAAGTAGCCGTACTACTCGACGAAGTCAAGGAGCCGGGCGAATATTCGGTCTCGTTCGATGCATCGTCGCTTGCTTCGGGCGTGTATCTCTACCGTTTAGCCGCAGGCGGGTTTATCCAGACGAGGAAAATGGTGTTGATGAGGTAGAAGAGCGGAAGGGGAAAAGCGAAAAACGGAAAGCGGAGCCGGAAGTCGAGAGCCCGGGGGGACAGTTGTTACTTCTCTCCCAATTCTCTTCCTTCCTTTAATAACTCCTCGTACGCGACCTTGTAGCGCTTGATCGCGCTAAACAGGGCTTCGGCGATTTTCTTTTGTCCGGATTCGCTTTTCAGAAATCGCTCATCTTCCCGGTTGGAAAGATATGCAGTCTCAACAAGCGCGTTTGGCATGGATGCTCCAACAAGGACCAGGAAGCCGGCTTGTCTCACGCCGCGGTTGGGGATGCTCAGATGATCCTCCATTTCCTGCTGGGCAATATCGGCAAACAGCTCGCTTGCGCGCATGTACGCGCTCTGCGCCATTGTGACCAGGATGAAATTCTCATCGGTGAGTTTCTGATATCGATCTTCATACCCTTCTTCCAATTCAATAACGGAGTTTTCGCGTTCAGCGATATTAATCGCTTCGTCGGTGCGGCCAGGGCGCAGCAAATACACTTCGAACCCGCGTGTCGGACTGGGTTTTCGGCGGAGTGAATTGCCGTGAATACTGATGAACAGCTTCCCACCGGCCTCGTTTGCAATTTGGCCGCGGCGGTATAATGGAATGAACCGATCGTCCTTGCGCGTATAGATTATTTTCACGCCACTCAGTTGCTTTTCCAGGAGCCTGCCGAGTTTCAGGGTGATACCAAGCGTGATGTCCTTTTCCCTGACGCCCGAAACACCGATCGCGCCAAAATCGACCCCGCCATGTCCGGCATCAAGCACAATAACATCAAGTTCCCAGCGCTTGCGTTGTTGCTCGAGCCCCGCTTGAATCTCGCGACGTTTCTTTTCCAGTAATACTTTGTCTCCGTCTCCGGGTGTGCGGAGTGAAATCAACAGAGTATTCGAGCCCTCCTCGCGGATGACCTCCGAAGCAGCGATTTTGCCCGCGAGTTTGAATGTCAGTTGCACGGAGGTGGGTGACTGAATGGCAACGATGTGCTGAACAAGGCCGGAGGGTTTGACACGATTGATTGCAGCGATGTCGGCCTTGGCGTTTGCTATGGTGACGTACAACCAGCCATCGTTACGCAACCAGTTTTCATAGTCAGCCAAGGGCCGCAAGCATGGAATCCGGATGAGCATACCGTTGGCTTTTGATTCGAGAGAGAGAGAAGGAATATCAATGCCGGCAGCCGTGACAGTGTTCACGACACGTAGGAGACCGGTTGATTCATCGAATTCGATTGTCTGGTTGAAGACTTCGCGAAACACGGGCATAAACGAGGTCAGTGGTGCAAAATACGATTCTGCGGCCTGCACTATGGTACCCGGAAGCTGGTAGACACGTTGTCGCTCCGATTGGTCTGTTATAACGATGAATGGTGATCTGTCCGTAAGCTTCATGCGCATGGGAGCGAAGGTGAGCTCGAGCTTGCGAAGTTGGTCGTTCTTGTCAAGAACTATTGAGAAGATTTGCGCCAGATCGTTGAGTGATCCGTAGGTTGTGCCTTGCTGCCGGAATGCACGAATCGAGGAATTGCGTGAGGGGTCGTTCTGGAATTCAACGCGTACGGTGTGTTGCGCGAAGAGGGCGGAGGGGAAAAGCAGCATCAGCCAGAACATGAAATGGTATTGCCGGCCGTATGTGCAGCGCTGGATCAGATGTACTACCTGTAGTTCGTGAACTGCGTGGCAAATTTCAAGTCTGCATCCCGCACCAGTTTCATTACCGATTGAAGATCATCCTTGCTTTTGCCGCTGACCCGCACCTGGTCATCCATGATTTGTGCCTGGACCTTGAGCTTGGTATCCTTGATCATCTTGACAATGAGCTTTGCGTTCTCCTTATCGATGCCGACGCGAAGGGTAACGACCTGTCGGACGGTGGTGTTTGCCGCCGGTTCCACCGTGCCGTAGTCCAGTGCTTTGATTGGGACACCGCGCTTGATGAGTTTGTTCTGCAGGATGTCCACGACGCTCTTGAGCTTGAAGTCGTCATCGGAAATGATGGTGAGGATCTTTTCCTTCTGGTTCAGGTCGATGGAGCTTTTCGAGCCTTTGAAGTCGTATCGCTGCGCGATCTCCTTTCGTGCCTGGTTGATGGCGTTGTCCACCTCCTGCATGTCTATTTCAGAGACAATATCGAATGAGCTTGTATCGGCCATGGGGCGGAGACCTCAGCGGAATTTCATAGTGATAATTGCGCGCATGAGAATCTTAAACATCTCCCAACGCGGGTTGCGGGTTTCAACGAGAAACTGTTGTTGAATTTCCCGCTGTTCAACGGTATCCAGTGTTGTAATTTGAATGGAAAGTGGATGCATCATCAACCCCATGTTTCTGTGACTCGTTTCGTGATTCTGACGTTACGCTTAAGCAGTTCGGTGATCATCGCATCACCGGGGACACTGATTTCAGGAGGTACAACGCCCCGTGCCGTAACGGTACCGTTTGCCATCATCTGTGCGGTGATGGAGGCAGGGAACGCCGTTGTGCGCATCATCGCTGTCATCTGTCCTGCATCATCATAGTAATCAATGAACTCATACACAAGTATTTTCTCGGCGTTGTGTGCTGATCCCGTTATGGTTGCCCTGGCAAGCACAACATCCTTGTCGCCATGGTCAAGCTTCTTGCGTAACAGATCGGCAAAGAACTCCCGATTCGTCTTCACGCTGCCGCCCACCATCATGGGTTCCGCCGTGGCGAAGCCAAGGTCAATGAGCGTTTTGAATTTATCGCAATGTCCTTTGTAGCGGATGGTCTTATAATCGAGGTTTTTGACTTTTCCCTCAAGCACTTGCGTGAGTGTGGACAATCCGCCGGAGGTATTAAATGCTTCCAGCGTTCCAAACGGTTCGCGAAATTCTATTTCTTCCAGTCCGGACATCGGATCGATATGCATCAACTGTCCATTGCGGATAATTGTGGCCCGCTCAACATACTCATTGATAAGCCCTTCCACAGAAAAGACAATTTGATAGTACAGGGGTGGCCGTGGATGCTGCGGAAGTCCCCCGACGCGAAGGTGGATGGAATCCAACTCATCAAACTCTTTCGCCCCGGTCATCGCGAGGATGTTAATGAGGCCCGGTGCAAGTCCGATATTTGGGATAATAACGACCCCCTTGGCCTTTGCCTGGCCATCCAGTTGAAGCTGCTTCATCACGACATCGTTGTTTCCACCAAGGTCACACATGTGAACCCCCGCGGCGATGGCAGCGCGAGACAACTGATAATTCACCGAGTACGATACCGCGCTGATGAATGCTCCGGCTCCTTCGAGCAGCTTTGCTACCGCGTGGAGGTCGTTGACATCAATCCGGACCGGGAGAACGTTTTGTCCGATTGTCTGGGCCGATTGCGTTGCGCGCTGCAAGTTAATGTCACCGAGTACCACTTCGTCGTTCGGGTTCGTCCGTGCGATGTCATACGCTGCCGCACTTCCCATCATTCCAGCTCCAATGACCACGTATCTCATTTTCTCTTGAGTCCTTCCTTGTGGTGTTTCATTTCAGTATTTCTCCGGTCTCGTTGCTCCAGAAGAGGAGGTCCAACTCGTCCATCGGAATATCCACCGCCGTTGCGAACCGCACAAAATGTCTTTCAATCGCGTGATACTTCTTTGTCGTCAGTGACGCCGGAAGAGATCTGATTACTCCGTGTCGCTTCAGGTTTCTGAGAATATGTCTGTCGAGGATTGCGAGATCACGATGTCCGATGTTGCGGAGGAAGTGCGTGGCTTCCTTCCATCCGAGGCCCTTTACATTCTTCACCAGCCACTCACGCACCTGGTCACTGGGCGCACCGTCGGTAAGGTGCGACATGATTTCTCCAAACTGCTCCTTTGCCATCAGCAGGTACTTGCTCTTGGTGTTGTGAAACCTGATATAGAACGACTTCTGATGCAACAGTGTTGCCGGCTCAATTTTGGCACTGAAGAAATCGGCTTGCTTGAGCGCTTCAACCGCCTTTGCAGCATTCACTGCACTTGATTGCGGTGTGAGCAGGCAATAGACCAATTCATAAAAGTAATCCTCTTTGGGTACCAGGGCAAACTCGCGCAGTCGTTGCCGGATTACATTCTTGCGCTCATGATGAGCGGCAAGGAGTCCGTCAACATGAAGATACTTTTTGAAGTCAGTTTTCATGTAAGAGATACACGTCGCTGCCCGGGGCTTCCTGTCCCGCGCATCGTAATTATCCCGTCCTTTTGCAATCCCTGAAGCAGGGACCAGAACCAGACGTCCCGCTCTTTTCCAATGAGTTTCTTCGCCAGAATCCCGGCTTCAACGCTTTGCGTTCCATCATTCTTTCGAAGTTCTTCGATGATCCGTCCGCGATAGATCCTGTTGGGGATACCGTTGCGCGACGGCTCCTGTTTTGCCACCATATTCTTCTTCGGCCGGATCGACCCGCGGGAAGAACACAAATGGGCGATGGGGCATACCCCGCAACGCGGGTTCCTGGCGATGCAAATTGTCGCGCCGAGATCCATCACGGCCTGATTCCATTCGTACGCTCTGTCTTTTGGCAACAACTTTTCAGCAAGAGACCAGACCGTTGTTTCATCCTTCATGTCTACAGTGGATTTCATCTTCGAAAAGACCCGCGAAAGAACCCGCTGCACATTTACGTCCACAACGGGAACTTGTGCCTGGAATGCGGAAGCGAGCAACGCATTCGCAGTGTATCGCCCGATGCCCGGTAGCATCATTAGCGCATTGATGTCGCGTGGGAATTTGCCCTGATGTTTCTGCATCACGATTTGAGCAAGTGTGCGCAACCGGACAGCACGGTTGTTGTATCCCATGCCACGCCATGCAACAACTACATCACGTTGGCGCGCCGAGGCAAGTGCCTTCAATGTTGGGAAACGCCGCAGAAATGCCGGGTACTTTTCCAGCACGCGCTGCACCTGTGTTTGCTGCAGCATGATTTCCGAGATGAGAATGCGATAAGGGTTGGAGATACCACGCCAGGGGAGGGTGCGGCCATGACGGGCGTACCACCCGAGAAGTGCTGCATGCAGTCTGCGGGAATTAACCGCGGGACGTGCTTTCTTTGGGGTGGTTCTCCTCGTTGCGGACATGTTGTACAAAAAGATTGATTGCGGCCCTGTTACCTTCGAGAATGTCCATATGCTGAAGCTCTTCCGGTCGCACCCATCGTATGGACTCGAAGGCCCGATTGACAGGTACACCGGTAAATTCCTCCACCAGAAAATAAAACACACGGAACGCGCCGGTTTTCTCCGGTTCAGCAACACCTTCTTTATAGACCCACTCCTGCACATGGAATTCATCCCCCACAAGGGCGTGAATGCCAAGTTCCTCGTGGAGTTCCCGTACCAGTGCTTCCCGTGGGGTTTCTCCTTGTTCGAGTTTCCCACCGGGGAATTCCCACTTCAGCGGATAGCGCGCGTCTTTCATCCTCTGGCAGGCAAGAACCTGGCCGTTACGTCTGATTATCGCGACTGCCACTTGTTTCATGACACCAAGGTAATCAAAACAGTCGTAATTCCAAAGTTATTGCGGGTTCGGTTGTTGACTTTGCACTCAAAGTCCGCTACCATATCCCAGAGTCGGCGTTACTCTATTCACAAGACAATTTCTTTCTGCTCATTACATAAACCTCCTTGGTGCGTTTTGGACCAATGGAGGTTTTTTCGTTTTTCAAAGGAGTATCCCCATGAGCAAACCATTGATCGCGGTATTTCTTCTTGAGCTTGCATCGGCCACGGTGTTCGCGCAATATCCCAATGTTCTCGTCAGCAACCCATCGTTCAACGATCCGGAAGAAGTCAGTATCGCTATCAATCCCACCAACCCGCAGAATCTGGCTGCCGGAGCGAACATCAGATATTACTACTATTCCACGAATGGCGGTTTGAACTGGACGCAAGGTCAGCTTGGCTCGACGTACGGTGTCTGGGGGGATCCGTGCACTATCTATGATCATCTAGGGAATCTGTATTTCGCACACCTCTCGAACCCCCCGTCTCCGGGATATTGGATCGACAGAATTGTGGTGCAGAAGTCGACCAATGGAGGCGCTACCTGGAACAATGGCGTTGGTGTTGGATTCAACCCACCGGTGAAGAACCAGGACAAGGAATGGCTTGCCGCAGATATGACGGACTCCCCGCACCGGGGAAATGTCTATATGGCGTGGACCGAGTTTGATAATTACGGAAGCAGCAATCCAGCGGACAGCACGCGGATTCTTTTTGCCCGGTCAACCGATCAGGGAACAACCTGGTCTGCCCCTGTTCGCGTGAGTGATCGTGGCGGCGACTGTGTTGACGAAGACAACACTGTTGAGGGCGCGGTGCCAAGTGTGGGCCCCGATGGCACAGTGTACACGACATGGTCGGGACCACTCGGCCTCATGTTTGACAAGTCGACCGACGGTGGTGCGACATGGGGATCGGACATTTTTGTTGCCGCACAACCCGGGGGTTGGGATTTCGCTGTTTCGGGTATTTATCGCGCGAACGGCATGCCCATTACGGCGTGTGACGTCAGTACTTCCACCCATCGCGGCAATGTTTATGTCTGTTGGTCTGACCAGCGCAACGGGCTCACCGATACGGATGTTTTTCTTGTGAAGTCAACCGACGGAGGTCAGACTTGGGGAAGTGTTCGGCGTGTGAACAATGATCTGACGACCCGGCACCAGTTTTTTGTCTGGATGACCATCGATCAAACAACCGGGTATCTCTATTTTGTTTTTTACGATCGCAGGAACACGTCGGGCAATACTACGGATGTGTACATGGCGCGGTCTACCGATGGCGGGGAGACGTTCTCCAACTTCCTGGTGAGTCAATCATCGTTTACCCCGCAGAGCGGCGTCTTCTTTGGCGACTATACGAACATTGCAGCAATGAACGGCAAGATCTATCCGATTTGGATGAGACTTGATGGATCATCGCTAAGTGTGTGGACAGCCCTGGTGACGGATTCCATTACTTCAACATACAGCTTTCCGGTTGATACCGGTTGGAACTTGTTGTCGCTCCCCATCTCCATGAACGATCCCCGAACAACCTCTGTGTATCCTGATGCCACATCAGGTGCATACATGTTTACTCCGGGGTCAGGGTATTTGGTTGTGGATACATTGATCAATGGATCCGGCTATTGGTTGAAATTCCCAGCGGGACATCAAGTCTCGATGACGGGAGTGCCGCGACTCAGCGACACGATTTCTGTCGTCGATGGATGGAATCTTATCGGAACAATCACAACGCCGGTACCGGTTTCCACAATTAGTGAAGTCCCGGGAGGAATTGTCGCATCAGACTACTTCACCTACACTGGAACCGGCTATGTTACGGCGACAACCCTGGAACCCGGCAAGGGATATTGGGTCAAGTCGAGCGGCACCGGCGTTCTCATCCTTTCATCGGCGGTGACAGTGATTCCAACGAACGATAATGATCCCAAATACAAAACACTAAAGAAGAAATGGCACTAGCCCTGTCTTATATGAAGAGGAACACTATGAAATCCATGGGAATGTGTTTGATTGGCCTGCTGTGTTGGTCTCAGATTCTCCTTGCCCAGCCCGCTGCGATGAGAGGGAGTGAATACTGTGCATTGAAGAAAAGTTCGGCTACCGGATCCGCTCTGCAGCCGCGGGAGGTCCATGCGACACTGCGACATTCGTACGATGTTCTGAATTATAAACTCGATCTGGATATCTACAACTGCTTCCTGAGTCCGTATCCAAAATCATTCACAGGAATAGAGACAATCACGTTTCGCATTGACTCAGCGTTGAATTTCATAACCCTCAATGCCGTGGGTACTTCGTTGGTGGTGGACTCGGTGGGACTTGCGGGTGTAACATTCGTTCATTCAGCGAATGCCCTCTCCATCCATCTCGACAGGCAGTATGTGCCCGGTGAGGTTGTAAATGTCAAGGTGTACTACCGGCATAACAATGTCACGGATGCGGCGTTCTATGCAAGTAACGGTCTGGTGTTCACCGATTGTGAACCCGAGGGAGCGAGGAAGTGGTTTCCGTGTTGGGATAAGCCGTCCGATAAGGCCACTCTCGATCTGACCGCAAGAGTTCCAGGGACCGTCAAGCTCGGGTCGAATGGCCGGCTTGCGGATACGGTGCGTGTGGCAGATACGCTCTGGTATCATTGGGTCAGCCGCGACCCGATAGCCACGTATCTCATGGTGATCTCGGCGAAGGTGGGATATAATCTCGACATCGTCAAGTGGCCGTCCCTTGCGAATCCGGCTGACAGTATCCCGATCCACTTCTATTGGAACACGGGGGAGAACATCGGCAACTTGAACAACATCAAAACAAAAATCATCCCGATGACCGACCACTTCTCGAATCTATACGGCGAGTTTCCTTTCGAGAAAAATGGTTTCGCAACATTGAACAGCCAGTTTCCGTGGGGGGGAATGGAGAACCAGACACTTACGAGTCTTTGCAGCAACTGCTGGGGAGAGAATCTTGTGTCGCACGAACATGCCCATCAATGGTTTGGTGATATGATTTCACCGGCAACATGGGCTGACATCTGGTTGAACGAAGGCTTTGCGACATTCAGCGAGGCGATATGGTACGAGTACACCGGCGGGTACACAGCGTACAAGAATGACATCACCGGCAGCGCGAGTTCGTATCTCTCCGGCAATCCCGGCTGGCCGATTTACAATCCGGCGTGGGCCATAACAACGCCGCCCAACGGCACGCTGTTCAACTATGCCATCACGTATGCAAAAGGTGCCTGCGTGTTGCACATGTTGCGTTATGTGCTGGGCGATTCCCTCTTCTTTGCCGCAATCAAAGGATACGCTACGGACACGCTGGAGTTCAAGCACAACAGCGCATCGACATCCCGGTTCGTTTCCAGAATCAACCAGGTCGCCGGAAAAAACCTTACCTGGTTTTTCGATCAATGGATCTATCAGCCAAACCATCCGGTCTATGCGAACACCTACAATATCAATGCACTCGGCGGGGGGCAGTGGATGGTCGGGTTCAAAGCCCGACAAACCCAGTCGAATCCGGCGTTCTTCAAAATGCCGCTTGAGATCAGAATAGGATTTGCCACGGGATCCGATTCGCTGATCAGAGTAATGAATACTTCAAACAACCAGGTCTTTGCGTTCTCCTTTGATCGCCAGCCCACCGTCGTACAGTTCGATCCCAACAATAACATTGTGCTGAAACAAGGAAGCACAAGCTCCGGACCCACGCTTGTTGCGCCTTTACTTGTCTCTCCGGCCGACGGCGCTATCCACGTACCCTTGAATGTGCCATTCGTCTGGAGCGAAGCGGTCTCCGCGGTGTCATATCGAGTGCAACTTGCAACCGACAATGCTTTTACGATGATTGTTCTTGATGATTCAACGATCGTAGACACATCGTTGAATGTCGGCCCGCTTCTTCCGATGACCGAGTACTATTGGAGAGTTCGGGCAAAAAATACGGGAGGAGCGTCGGCCTGGTCGCCAATATTCAACTTCACTACCACGTTTGAGACTGCAGTTGCCGGAGGGAGGGAGATTCCTTCGATGTTCGCGCTGTATCAAAATAGCCCCAACCCGTTCAACCCGACAACGGTTATCAGATTCGCTCTTCCGCATCGTTCGTTCGTGCGACTCGCGGTGTTCAATACTCTCGGACAGGAAATATCACTCCTTGATGAAGGCGAGCGTGTAGCGGGGTATCATGATGTTGTGTTTGATGCAAGCGGGCTTGCCAGCGGTTTATACTTCTTCCGTTTTCAATCAACAGAGTTTGTACAGACGAAAAAGCTGTTGCTCTTGAGATGAAGCCCGGCAGGGGAAAATAGGATATTGGAGTAAGGGCAAAAATGGCGGGATCGGCTTGCTCAAGTGGACTTGCGGTGGTAGTCGACAAACATGTAGCCCGGATGTTCTTCGCGCCACGTTTCAGTGAACGTCTGGCCGATCATGTTCTCATAGTGCGGGAAGAATGTATCCCCCTCGACGTCACGATCAACGAGTGTGAGATGAAGAACATCGGCCTTCGGCAGGAGAAGTGTATACAATTGTCCACCACCGATCACGAACACGTGAGCCACATCTTTGAGCGCTACGAGCGCGGCATCCACCGAATGATAACATTCCACTCCGGGAATCTCGCGCGTGCTGATAACGACGTTGCGCCTGTTAATCAGAGGCTTCCCTATGGACTCATACGTCTTGCGGCCCATCAGCACCGTGTGCCCGACGGTAAGCCGCCTGAACCGTTTCAAGTCGTCTGAGATGTGCCAGGGAAGTTTGCCGTTGTTTCCAATGACACGGTTCTTTGCGATGGCAGCGACAATGGCGAGTTTCATGTTGGAGAGTAGAATAAACCCCGCTGGGAATGCCTGAAATAATCGTCCTACACAGCCACTTCGAATTTGATCGGCTCGTAGTACTCGTAGCCGATGAGGGTGAAGTCCTCGAACTGTAATGCATCGATTGGCTTGCGGGCGATCTCGAGACGGGGGAGTGGCTTCGGCGTTCGCTTCAACTGTTCCTTCAGTCCGTCGATGTGGTTCACATAGATGTGTGCGTCGATGATGGTGTGGCTAAAGTGCCCCAGCTCGAACCCGGTCTCTTGGGCGAGAATCTGTGTCAGTAACGCATAAGCCGCAAGATTAAAAGGAATGCCAAGGGCAATATCGCCGGAACGTTGGGTGAGATGACAATTGAGTGTGCTTCCCTGAACGTTGAACGCAAAAGTGTAATGACAGGGAGGAAGCTTGCTCGTAAATGCATTTCCGGGTTCCCATGCCGTCACCACCATCCGGCGAGAAGTCGGATCGTTGCGGAGCAAATGCAACACGTTGCCAATCTGATCAACTTCCACTACTTCGTATCTTCCTGTGGCGGGATTGACCTGCGCGCTCGGGAAGCGCCGCCAGTAACGTCCATACGCCGTATCGAGGTTGCCGTCTTCATCTGCCCACGCATCCCAGATCTTGGTATGTTGTCTGAGATTTCTGATGTGGTCCTCCCCCGACAAATACCAGAGTACCTCATGCAACATCGATTTGAAATTCACTTTCTTGGTGGTGATGAGAGGAAAGCCCTTGCGCAGATCGACCGTGTAATGCTCGGCGAATGATGAGAGTGTGTCGACACCCGTTCGGTTGTGTTTGTAGGTGCCGTGAGTGAGCACACGTTCAACGAGATCAAGGTATTCACGCATGGTGTTTCCCGTACATGGTGGACAAGTGGTCGGGTGGTGTAGTTCCGGTGTGACTGGTTTGAAACTTACGCAGAGCGTTTGAGAAATGCAATGCGCGAACTATGTCGCGCTACCCGCAACCTGAATAACACTTCCGGTAATGAAGGCGGCCTCTTCTGAACAAAGAAAGCGCACCGCCTCCGCAACGTCTTGCGGTTGAGCGTGTGTGCGGCGCTTCCAGACCGTATTATGCTTGGCGGCTTCAACAGCTTGCTTCAGTGTCATGCGTTGGATGTGTCCCGGAGCAATGACGTTGCATGTCACCCCGTGCTCGATCTCCTGTGCAGCAAGCGACCGCATCAGGCCCATCCTCGCAGATTTACCGACGAGGTAATCGTAGGGCGGTCCGCCAATCCGATCAGCATCTGCGATGCCGATGGCGATGATGCGTCCGAAATGTTCTTTCCGCATATGGGGTAGTGCGTGTCGGACACAATGGAATAATCCGTCAATTTCCGCCTGTAGTACCCCGCGCCATTCCTTCGGCTCGAGCTCGGTAATATCCTTCACATCCCACGCGCCGCCTGCGTTACAGACGAGAAAATCCAGTTTGCCATACAGCGTGATGATTCCCTCCACCATGCTTTCGACTTCCTCATCATTGCGTGTATCCGCTTTGAAGGCATATCCTTTTCCGCCGAGTGAACGGATTTCGGTGAGCACCTTTTCCGCGGCGAGGGAATTATTCGGCTGCCCGGTCCCATAATTGACAACCACTTTAGCGCCTTCCCGTGCAAGTGTCAGTCCAATGCTTCGACCCACTCCCTCGCCCGTGCTTCCTGTGACCAGAGCGACTTTGTCTTTGAAGAGCTGCATACTTTTTCCTTTTCTATTTCAATACCGCGGTTTGGAGTGTGCGCACCGCAAACCAGAACCCCGCCAACACGAATACGATGAACGCGCCGGCCTCCCACAAGATCGTGGACGGTGTACCAAGTCCGATGGTGGCGAAACGAAGGACGTCGGTGTGCCACGTCAGCGGGTTGACCATGGACGCCGCGCGAAGCCATGCGGGAGCGCCATCCAGCGGATAGAATAATGTGCTTGCAAACATCAGAACGAAATATAACACATTCAAGAATGTGTTGAAGATATCATTCCGGCGAATGCGCAGGGCGATGGTACTCAAGGCGAAAAACCATCCTGCTGTTGCCAGGACAATGCTGATCAGCACCACAGGCATCATACCCCACTGGATTTCAATTCCCAGGATCAGCACTCCGAGCAAAAGCGTCAACAGACCCTGAACAAGGGACAAGAGACAATTGAATACGATTTTTCCCACCAGTAATTGTCCACGTGTCATGGGATAGGTTAGAAACTCATAGAAGATACCGTTGTCACGGTCAACAAAGAATCCGTATGATGTGTTGATGGCAATGCCGAAGTTTGCCATGGCGACCACTCCGGCAAGAAAAAAAGCATCGTAGGATACCGAACCGCCCTGAGCGATAACACCATCCGCAAAAGCCCTGTCAAGCCCGATGCCAAAGAGCAGTAGATACGTCATCGGCACAAGAAGATCGAAGAACATCCACATTAATCCGCTTGTGCGGATGCGGTACTCCCGGTACATAACGGCAAGGATGGTGCTCATGCGTTCCCCCCGTTTCCCGAAAGCACTTCAAAGAAGGCATCTTCGAGGGTGGCGCTGCTCGCCTCAAAGTGAAGCAGAGTATTGGACCGGGAGACGCGGGCGATAAGTTCGATAGCTGTGGATTTGTCACCCGTCAATGTTATCTGGAGCGTGTGATTCTTGCGTTCAAACTTCAAGTGTGGTAACGCCGTGAATAATGACACGGTATCGTCGGTCAGTGTCTCAAATGTGATCGTCACATCAAGCGCCCCGGAGGCAAGAGATTTTATGGAATGGATGTCACCGCTCGCGATGAGTTTCCCCCTGTCAATGATGGCAATGGTGTCGCACAATTCCTCGGCTTCCTGTAAAATGTGTGTCGTCAGGAAAATGGTCCGGCCCTTTTGGGTTTGTTCGCGAATGGCATCCAGCGTTGCTCTCTTATTGATCGGATCCATGCCGGTTGTGGCCTCGTCAAGGAACACAATCGGTTTATCCACCATGAACACCTTCGCGACCTGCACGCGACGTTTGAGACCGCCACTCAGATCGATCACTTTTTGATTCTGATATTCGCCCAGCCCGAACTGCTCTATGGCTCGATCACAACGCTTGCGTCGTTCGTCGGCCGGAATGGAGTGGAAACGCGCATAGGTGTCAAGGTTGTCCCGAACGGAGAGAAACAACTCGACGGCATTCTCCTGAAGCACGACACAAATACTCCTTCGAATATCAAGAGCCTGTCTCTCGATGTCCATTCCCAGCACCCGGACATCGCCGCTCGTTGGAGCAATGAGTGTCGTGAGGATGCGAAGGAGCGTCGTCTTGCCTGCCCCATTACGACCAAGGAGACCGAAAATTTCTCCCTCATGGACGGAAAGTGAAAGCCCATCAAGTGCCCGTACCGGGTGATCGGTCTTTCCTTTGTACACTTTGATGAGGTTTGATATTTCTATTGCGGGATCAGCCATAGCTCATTTTTCCGGCACAATGTATAATACATTGGTGGTAGAAGCAAGGAATTTGCCCCGAATTCAGCAATTCTGTTGTTGGACTTGAGGCGGGTGCCGCAACAAAGAGCGCCGTCTCCACGTACCATTTTGCGGAATCACTTTCTTTGAACGGGTCAGTATGCGACGAACAATACACATCATCTGCGGTTTTGCGATTCTGATAAGCGTCGAGGTGCTTGCCGGCGAACGGACGATTATCTCTCTCAATGGATTTTGTTCCTCGGAATTGAAAATGATGGGGATCGAAGTACCGCAGCAAACGACATTTCATGTCAAAGCTCTCGGTGGGGGTGGAGACCGCGGATGGTCGTACCAGAGTGACGAGATGTTCGCCTACGGATGGATCATTAATGCGTCTTCCCGTGAAGTTGTCTGGAAGATGGATGTGGATAATACCCGCCGTGCAAAGGACAATCGCTCATTCGATGATAACGTTACCCTTGATCGCGGAAGCTATGAGGTGTATTTTACTGTACCGACTTTTGCCTACCACACAACCTTCAGCCACATTTCCACTAATGTCGACCACCGGGAGAAACCGCTCTTTGGGAGCCACGGAAAAAATGAAGACAAACACTTCTTCAAGTTTTTTGAAGATTGGTGGTCTGAGGATGTCCAAAAGGATTGGGAAAAGCGTTGCGAGAGTTGGGGAATTGAAATTCTGGTGGACGACGCACGGGCGTCCTCCGTCAAGACATTCAAACCGCCCAGAGAAATGCCGAACGTGGTACTGAGAGCAACCGGGATCGGTGAACACGAAATGGTGCGCAAGGGATTCACGTTGAGCGAACCCACGACATTGTATGTCTACGCGCTTGGGGAAGGTGTGAGCCACGATGAAATGGTGGATTGTGGATGGATCATCAATGCGGCAACGCGGGAACGGGTCTGGGACATGGATTGGAAAAATTGTGACCGTGCAGGCGGAGCCGAAAAGAATGTGAAGGTTGCAGAGGATATCAGTTTGCCAAAGGGCGAGTATGTTCTCTATTACACGTCAGATGACAGTCATTCAGCAGAGGACTGGAATTCAGCCCCGCCGTTCGATCCGCTGAACTGGGGTATTACCCTTGTCGCGAAATCTCCCGCAGAGGCAGCACGAGTTCGTCTGAATCAATACCAGGAGTCGCGCAACGTCATCGTCAGTCTCGTGAAAATGCGGGACAACGAAACGCGGAGCGAGGGATTTACGCTGAAACAGGATGCGATGGTGCGAGTGTATGCCTTTGGCGAGCGAAGCAACTCACGACGGTTGATGGCGGACTACGGGGTAATTCTGGATGCGCGAACGCGCAGCAAAGTGTGGACGATGGATGTTGACAAATCGCATCATGCCGGCGGCGCCTCAAAGAATCGCTATGTTGACGAGATCATTAAGTTGCCGCGCGGGAGTTACATCGTTACATATAACACTGATGACTCCCACGCCTACGATGACTGGAATTCCACGCCACCCTTCGATCAGGAAAACTACGGTATCACCATTATGGGAGCCGACCCGAATTTCAGCGCCGCGACAGTGGAAAAATATGTCGACAAGGGTGACAGAAACGTCATATCTCAAATCAATCGTGTGCGCGACGACGCCGACCGTTCAGAACGTTTCAAGCTCAATAAGACCACGAAGATTCGCGTCTATGCAATCGGCGAGGGCCAGAACCGGGAAATGCACGATTATGGTTGGATTGAGGATGTGAAATCCGGGACCATTGTGTGGGAGATGACATACGGCATGACATTCCATGCCGGTGGGCATCGCAAAAATCGCATGGTGAATACTACAATCCTGCTTGAAAAAGGGGAGTATAAACTCCACTACGTCAGCGATGACTCACATTCTTTTGGTGATTGGAATGTTGATCCACCCGAGGATCCGGAGTATTGGGGCATTACCCTTTACAAAGATGAGGGTCTTGACCTTCCCGCTGCACCGGTTGCCCCGGGGGTCCCGAGTCCACCGGACGACGAAGAGTAAAAGAGGAAGACACCCTCCGTGGAATCTTACCGGGGGGTGTTTTGGTTAGGTGACTCCCGTTTTACGCCGACAGCTTTCTTGAGCGTCGTCAGTTCCATCTGCTCAAGGTTTCTCCACTCACCAGGTTGCAGTCCTCCGATAACCAACGTTGCAATCTCTGTTCTCACAAGACGCAGAGCAGGTAGCCCGACCGCCGCGGTCATTTTGCGTACCTGTCTGTTTCTCCCTTCCCGCAGAGTAATCTCAAGCCAGCCGGTTGGAATCGAAGCGCGGTATCGAATAGGTACAGACCGGGGTGGAAGCACGGGATCGACCTCCAGTAACTTCACTTCAGCCGGCAGGGTTCGTTTGCCTTGAATTATGACGCCGGCGCGCAATTTCTCCACTGCGTCAGCGGTCGGTTTGCCTTCTACTTGCACGAGGTATGTTCGTGGGTGCTGGAAACGTGGAGTTGTGAGTCGGTGTGCAATGTTGTTGTCGTTTGTCAGTAGCAACAAACCCTCGCTGTCGGCATCAAGCCGGCCCACGGGATACACATCCTTCGGGAACGGCCCGAAGTCGCGCAACGATGTATGCCCTGCCTCCGGAGTGAACTGTGAGAGCACCCCGTACGGCTTGTTAAACAGGAAATAGTGTAAATGCAGAAATGGTTCACGAGGCATGATGGGTGAATTTACGATATCCGAATATGAGGAGCAATTGTGCAGAGTGTACTTGATTTTGATATTGCGTGTCTTTACTTACGAGCGCTATTGATGTACCACCATAACCGACAAGGAAAAGAATGAACACGAACCGAAGAGAGTTCATCAAGCGCGTCAGTGCAATCAGTGCCGGAGCTGCAATTGCTGGATCGCTGGAGACACTTTCCGCCCAGACGGATTCAATCACGAAGGCAAACCCGATAGTGATTGCGAGCGCGAATGGTATGAAAGCGTCCGAGAAGGCGATGGAGGTTATTCAAGCCGGAGGGGATGCTCTGGACGGAGTCATTGCCGGGGTGAATCTTGTTGAAGACGACCCCAATGATACAAGTGTCGGTTACGGAGGGTTGCCGAATGAAGAAGGCGTTGTTGAACTGGACGCCGCGATCATGCACGGCCCGACACATCGTGCAGGCGCTGTTGCATCGCTACGCAATATCAAGAATCCGTCAAAAGTTGCTCGGCTCGTCATGGAACGGACGGATCACGTGCTGCTCGTTGGCGAAGGCGCGTTGCGCTTCGCAAGAGCACATGGATTCAAGGAAGAAGACCTGTTGACCGACCGTTCCCGCGCGGAGTGGCTCACGTGGAAGGAAAAGCTCTCCCCAAAGGATGACTGGCTGTCGCCTCATACCGAGCTCGACAAGGATGTTGGAGGGCTATTCGAACCATTTCATCGCAACACCGGTACGATCCACTGTTCAGGATTGGACCTGAAGGGAAATCTCTCGTGTGTCACTACGACGAGTGGCCTGGCATACAAAATACCCGGGCGTGTTGGAGATTCTCCCATCATTGGCGCCGGGTTGTATGTTGACAACAAGATTGGGGCGGCAGGATCCACCGGTCGGGGAGAGGCAAACCTGATCAGTTGCAACAGTGTTATGGTTGTCGAATGGATGCGTCAGGGTAAATCTCCTGAAGAAGCATGTCTTGAAGCATGCAAAAGGGTTGTTGAACATAACAAAATGCAACGACTGACGAGAGAAAATGGCCGCCCGTCGTTTGATGTGAAATTCTACGCTCTGAATGTCAGGGGTGAATTTGGAAGCGCGTCCATCTATGCAGGGGCAACCATGGTGGTGCATGATGGGAAATCCGCCAGTCAATCCCCCTCTGCGTACCTTTTTAAAGAACCCCCACCAAAGGGCTGATATCCCGGACAAGCGAGGAACCATCCCGCCTGTCAAGATGTTGACTTTTCGCTGATTCGTTTGTATCCTTATACAGTATTGAGTGAAGTTATTCTCGCGATCAATACGAGCATCTCGCGGTCTTCATTAAGTGACACCAGGTGTGTCAGAAACAAGGGGTTGGATGACGAGATCGTTACGACGTTGTGTTGTTGTCCTTTCACTCATTTACCTTACATATCGCCCGTCAATTGCGCAACAGTACCAGCTTGATACGCTGGCTGCGAGCCCGAACATCGCGTTCCCGGTAGGGATTGTTTTCTCTCCCGATAACAGCGGCAAGTTCTTCTTCACCGAAAAGAATAACGGCAGGGTTCGCATTCACACCGGATCATCGCTGGTCACGACTCCATTTGTGACGGTCGGAGTGACTGGAAGCGGAGAACAAGGGCTTCTTGGCATCACACTCCATCCCCAGTATCCCGACTCAGCCTACGTCTACATTTTCTTCACCCGTTCGACCACCGCTGGCGGTACGCGCGATAACATGATCGTACGCTATACCGATTCCAGCAGCGTCGGTATTCGTCCGGATACCATTGTCGTTGTGCCACGCAATAATGGCGCAGGCAATCACAATGGGGGCAATGTACACTTTGGCCCGGATGGCAAACTCTATGCGACCTTTGGAGAGTATGCCCAAACATCGAACTCGCAGGACAGTACCCCGACCAACCTGCGTGGAAAAATCCTCCGTTTGAATCCCGACGGGTCGATTCCCGCAGACAATCCATTTCCCGGGGCGCCATTCTGGTCCATCGGTCATCGCAACAGTTTTGATTTCACCTTCGATCCGCTCACCGGGAAAATGTACTGCTCGGAAAACGGACCGAGTTGTAACGACGAAGTGAACTACGTTCCGCGTCGGGCAAACATGGGATGGCCCATCGAAGGGAATTGCACGTACAGCAACAACCCCGTCTACAAGAAACCCCTGTATGTTTTCCCAAGCAATCTCCCGGCGTTAACAGGCATTGTTGTGTATCGTGGCACTGCATTCCCACGACTCTATGGCAAACTGCTGTTTACCGGCAACAGCAATCCCACGGTGTGGAGTGTTACGCTTACGGCAACCGGAGACACGATCGTCCCTGGCTCGTTCAATACATTCTTTACGTATGGTTCCGGATTTGCCGACATCGAACTCGGACCTGATGGAAACATTTATCTCGCAAACGGGCCATACACGGCGAACAGGATTCTCCGCCTGCGGCCTGTTGCAGCGACATTCACATCGAGCGCACCACTTGCTGCAACGCAAGGTGTGCAGTACTCCTATACCCCTACATTCAACGGGACGCCTCCCGGCCTCAGCATCGTGACCGGTCCGAATGGTATGATCGTGGATTCGTCCACATGGTCGATTCGCTGGACGCCGACGAACGCACAAGCGCTCGTCGGATCACATCTCGTTGTCCTCCGGGCAAGCAACGGTACCGGCTTTGTCGATCAATCATTCACCGTCAATGTTGCGAATGTCAACGATCCGCCGGAAGCGTTCGATCTTGTCTCTCCGCCAAATGACACTACGCTCAGTTTTGTTGGCAAGGACCCGCAGATTGGATTCACGTGGCAGGAATCTCTCGACCCCGATCTTGACCCGGTGAGTTTTACCGTGCAATTGGATACTGTGAATACATTTTCCAGCGGCGCTTTGATCAATATTCCCGCGGGTTCGGCGACAACCGCCAATATAGTACTGCCGCGTGCATCGCAGGCATACTACTGGCGTGTGCAGGGATCGGATGGCCAGGTGACGGTGACGAGCGGAAGTTATCGCCGGCTGTTCGTCTCGTTCGTCACGCGGGTACGCGAGGATCCAAACGGATTGAATGCACAAACATTGGAGCAGAACTTCCCGAACCCATTCAACCCGAGCACAAGCATCAAGTATACTATTCCAAAGGCCGGGTTTGTGCGGCTGGCGGTGTTTAATTTATTGGGACAGGAAGTGGCGTTGATTTTCGAGGGAAACCAGAGTGCGGGAACGTATGAGTTTGGATTTGAGAAAGCAGATTTGCCCACCGGCATTTACTTCTACCGCATCAACGCACCGGATTTTGTCGAGACGAGAAAGATGGTGATCACCAAGTAATCTATTGCCCACGTGAATTCCATGCCCATTCGAGTGATTGACGAATGGGCATTTTCTTTACCGTGTCCGCTTGATGACGACCAGTGTTTTGTCATCTGAAAACTCGATAAGACGGTTATGGATCTGGACCTCCTGGAGAATTTCCGTGCAGATCTCCTTCGGAGAGCGATCTTGTAATGCCTTGAGCTTCTCAATCAGACGCTTCTCGCCATACATCTCGTGGTTCTCGTTGGAAGCGTCAGATATCCCGTCAGTGTAGAGGAGGAGAATGTCGCCCTTATTCATGATGGCGAATTCCGTTTTGTAGCGCTCATTCGGAAACGGTCCGATGATCTGTCCGGTGGCTGGCAGCAGCTCTACCTCATTGGTTTTCCCGCGCAACAGGATCGGATTGTTGTGGCCGGCGTTCACATAAAACAGGAGTCCCTTTTCTGCATTATTGATCTCGGCATACACCATTGAGACAAAGTGTTCTGCCGTGAAGGCCTTGTTGACGAGCCGGTTGATACGGGCAATCAACGTCCCCATTTTTGTCTGGTACTCCACACCCATGCGCAGCGCGCCGGAAACATACAACGCCTGCGCTGCGGCAGAAAGACCTTTGCTTGCCGCATCGCCGATAACGACACCCATGCGCTCCTTGTCGTCCGAGGCCTGAAGGTAGTCGAAGAAGTCCCCACCGACAACACGGTCCGGCAATGACACACCGTACAGATCATACGCGTGAAAGCGCAGCTCGTGATCGGGAAGGATGCTCTTCTGAATATCACGCGCCTTGTCCAGGTCCTGTTCGAGCAACCGTGCCTTGGATTCGATTTTCCGGTTACGCAGCGCGGTTGTCAATGCCTGACCGATGATGTTCAGCGCGTACGTCATATCATTTTTCAGATAATCCGCGTTGATGGCGATGACATACGTGAAAAGTTGATGCTCCTTCCAACGCACTTTTTCGCCAACTCCCGTTGCAGAATACAGCTTGATGCCCCGCTGGCGCAGATACTTATCGGTTTCTGTGGTGACAATTGTCCCTTTGCGCGGGAGTTGCATGAACATCGGATAGTCTGCAATGTTCAGCCGGAAGCTCTTCTTGATCGGCTCCATTTCCCCCTCCTGGTGGATGAGCTTGTAGGTGCCCGCGGTAGGCTCAAGCTTCCAGATACGCCCGCCCCGGATGGGGATCTCCTCGTTGCTGATGATTTCCTTCAGGATGTGCGTGAGCAACTGATCGTCCGTGCGCACCTGACGGTCGCCCATCATTTCAATGGTTCTGTAGAGTTTATGCTGGTTCATAAGAGTGTGTGGTGAATGATGTTACAAGGTACGAAATTGGCGGTTCACTTGAGTAGCGTGACGGGGATGTTCAAGATTGGGATGGCCAATAACTGTTTTGTATTTGATCTGTCGATAGTCCGGGAATAGCACATAACGATTTAGCAAAACACATCCGTTGTTTTTTGGCGGCCCAGAGATGATGCGGCGGAAGCCGCTTTCATACGATTCATTTCTCGCCGGTGGAGCCGCAATACCAAGTCGCGCCAAAAATAATGGAGCGACCGCAACTTGGTCTTGAATAGTATCAACCAAGCCTTTCAACAAAGGGGGCGTCGGTGTTTTGCTTGTTATGTGCAGGCAAAGTTCGATTGTTAGAGCGTTTTGCGGCACAAAGTTAAGCGCTTGATGGTTTAAGATTTCTCATTGCAAACATCTCTTGCCATCTATCAACATTTACGCCCTTCACAATCAGCCAGAGTGTCAGTGAAAGCTCCGCAATAAAAATCGGTACAAAGATTGCTGGAAATAGTGTTGCTGCAAATTTTGGATTTAGGAAGTGAGTGAAGCTGTTCAGGAAATAGCAAACACCTGCAACCACAAGCAGACCGCCAATGACTTTCGGAAGGAAGCTTGATTTGAGAATCAGATAGCCAAGTGAAAAGCATGTGAAACTGAAAAATACCAAACTGATGGCATAGCCGTCGCCGTGCAGCCTCATTGCAAGTAACGCAAGACTATGGAGTTGGTCTGCTTGAAAGGCTTTCAGGAAGTCGGATCCTTCTAAGAGTTTGAGAACCACAAAATGGCTGATGCTTGTGACTGCAAGGATAATATCACAGGCAACTCTCGTGAACGCCGCCAGTAGGGAGATGTATTTGTCAACTGGCCCCAACAATGCGTATAGGATAACGGAAATTGCCACATCAAACACGAGGTGAAGCAGCTCACCAGAAAAGCCAAGTCGAAACAGCAACTCGTTGGAAGCAATGTTGTTGGCAGTGGCGGTAGCGTCGTCAGATACGACCAGCCTTGATCTTACGAAGATTTCGGCGAAGCTACCTGCGACGATAATGTATAGATAGAGAATACCAGCGAGTCTTGCATAAAGCTGTGGAGAAGTCTCAACACTACGGTTCGTCATATTGGCTCCAGTTCAAAAGCAATTGTCGCCACACTCTGGCGTTTAGTGCTTGGCTAATCGCCACAACGTGGCGGCTATTTCGGCATGTGAGCGATTAAATCTTACAGAGTTTCTTGCGGAGAATCAAGGTGGAGGTGGAAAGAGAAAACCGCAGGGTGCAAAGACTCAGAGAAAGAAATGTCTCTGCGTCTCAGCGCCTCTGCGGTGATATTTCCAATTGTTGCTCTGCTTCAGACCCTTCGGTCGCTTGCAGCGACAGCAACGTCAGCGGTTCTGTTCCTCTGCTTCAGACCCTTCGGTCGCTTGCAGCGACCTCAGGGTAGAAAAAAGCTATTTCATCAGAACCATTTTCCGGGTCTGCACAAACGACGGACCTGAAGTTGATTGCGTTTCAATCCGGAAGAAATACACCCCACTGCTGACAACGCTGCCGGAGCTATTGGTTCCATTCCAATCAATGGAGAGATGTCCTGCCGGCTGGGTGGCATCAACAAGTGTTGCAATTTCGCTGCCGGTGATGTCATACACGGTCAATCGCACACGGCTTTCCTGTGGCAGCGCATATTCAATCCGTGTCGTTGGGTTGAACGGGTTGGGGTAGTTCTGTCCGAGAGCATATTGTTTCGGCACAGCTTCTCCGCTGACCATACGCAACGCGATGGATGCGGTTGAGGAGATCTCCACGGCATTGCCATCCCTCAATGGATGCGATGCGCGTACGGTATTGCCGTCTCGCTCGTCTATAAAATACTTCCAGCCATTATTGCCCGTCGCGGCGGTAATACGAAGCGGGAGTGTAGCTGATTGGACCGTAATTCCAAAGAGAGCGCTTTGTTGTGTTGTGTTTGCAGGCGACTCCAACATTCTCTGGCTCTCAAACCGCGCGTCAAACGCTCCCGCCGGAGGTACAGGAGGGAGTTGATAGCGTTTGAGGTCGGGGACGTCGCCAGGAGCTGTGGCAACGTACAGTTTCTGTGACCGCCCTCGCTGATCTGTAATAGTGATACTTGTGAATTTATTCAAGTCGATTGGCCGTTCCGCTTCGTTGGGTGTCGGGCCGAGAACAAGTGTGCCGGCAGCATTAGTCTTCACCCAATACCCAATTCCGGGAGAAATGGTGGAGACCGGATTGTAACCGAACAGGGTGTATTCATAGAAGAAGCTCTCCACCAGGCCGCCCGTCGGTGCGGGTATCGCGTGGTCGACCGAGCCGACGAGGTTCCAACCCAGACTGACGCTGCTGTTAACCTGGGAAAGTGGATTGCCCCACAATTTCTCTGTTATCGGGACCGTTGTTTTTATCCAGTAACCCGATCCCGGAGTCAAAGAATCAACAAGGGCGTAAGCGCTTCCGGTGAACCGGTATGTGGAATTTGGAACGGCGGTTGGATACACCGATGCGACAGAATTATCCGTGCGCGTCAGCGGTACGGATACAAGATTCCACTGATCAAATAATGGAACAGATGCGGTAGTAAGTGACTGTCCGGCCGCAAAGCAGCTATCCGGTCCGGGCCAATCCGTCAGCGGGCTCAATGTCGTAATGCCCTCGCCAGCAGTGCCCGTGCCGCCGAGAACAAAATCCATGAAGTGGTAGTCGCCACCGAGATGATCCTTCATACCCACCATAGCACCGATATCGGAGCCGGCGAATGTTCCTGCTGCAACGGGGCCGTAATGGTATTCAATGATGTTTGTGCCTTCAAGCAACCGCAGTTGGAAGTTTACCCGGGTCGTGGTCAATACATTGTCGTAATACGCGAGCATGTTCTTCCACTGTACAATAAAAATGCGGCGAGGTGCAGTACCAATCGTTGTGTAGCTGATTGCGCTGCTGCCGTCTGCCATCAAGTCTTCAAGCCACGGAGCCAGTGTTTTTGTCGGGCGTGCAGTAGAGAAGAGCGTGCCGTTCTGGTTTGCCAGTCCGAGTTGCGCGGCGGTGGAAAGCCCACGTTCGGTACCGCGTGTGCCCGTTCCCAGCTCAGCCCAGCCATTCGTGCTGATTTGAAGTGAGTCGTAGGTGAAGGAATCGTAGACAAACTGGAATGGAAGGACAATGGCGCTTTGCGCGTCGTCGCCTGTGGGTCCGGACGTTCCGGATATCTCAGTGTACGCGCGGTGACGCTTGATGACGTTATACGTTGTCACCGTTCCTGGTGCGACAACGGTAAGTGTGCCGTTGAGTGTATCATTAGAAGCGTTCTGATCGGCAGCGATTGTGATTGCTTGTAGTGTGTAGGTCCCCGTAACCGTTGGTGTGTAACTCCCCGTAAAAGTTACGGTACGCGATTCAATGGCACCGAGCGGTGCAATACGTTGCGTGTTTGCATATTGCTCCACCCCACTGAGCAGTATCCTGTAGCGCACATCGAATGAATCGACTGATGTCATTCCACCAACGTTCCTGAAACTTGCAGAAATTGGAGAGAGCGACGTGTTGACGAGACTGGAGGTTCCGCCGGCGGGCGAAATGAACGAGAGTGATCGGTAGTCAAAGAGACCGGAGGGAGGCAGATCGCGTTCATACACACCGTTACCAAATGTTGCGGCCCGCAGCAAACGACCAACGTTTGAGACAGAGAGATCAAGCACCATGGCCGTAGGCATGCCGGTATCGAAGAGATGCCAGCTCGTTCCACCCGTTGTTGTACGATAGACACCGAGATCGGTGCCGACAAAGATCGTATTCGGGAAAAGTGGATCAACTGCTACAGATTGCGTCGGAACATCCGGAAGATTGGAACTGATGTCGCTCCATGTAGACCCGGCGTTTGTCGTCTTGAACACATGCGAAGCACCGTAACCGGAGAATGTAATGTAGGCGATCAGGCTTGAGTTCTGATCGAAGGAAATGTCGGTAGGATAGCGATTCGGCATTGAGCCGGTAACATTGGACCAACTTGTACCGCCGTTGGTGGAGCGGAATACCTGGAACGTTGCCCCAGCGGCGCTGCTTCCGGTGCCTGCAATGAGCGTATCCGGGTTTCGGAATGAAACCCCGATGCACGCAACGTTCGTCCCGTTGAAGTTCACCCCTCCGTTTGTTGCAAACCAGTTCCCGCCGGCGTTGGTCGTCTTATATACCACTTTCGCACCGCCATAGAGAATGTTCGAGTTGGAAGGTGAAATAACAAAGGGGGCGATGAAGTTCGCATTGGCGCTTCCCGTCGCGAGTCCAGTCGTTGAGCCAAACCACGACGCTCCGCCGTTGGTGGTCTTGGAAATAGCGAGATACACATACTCTTCATACATCACATCGGCATTTGTCGGATCGATTGCGCACCACCCTCCATCACCACCGTACGTCTTGTCCCAGGAGAGATTACCGGTGTACTTTACCGTGCCGTTGTCTTGTAATCCGCCGAGGGCAATAGACTCATCGGTCTCCGCATTGCTCAGTCCGTTATAGAACTGTGTTGTTGCAAAGCCACCATTTCGTCCGTCGAATGTTTCGCCTCCATCGGTTGAGACAAATATGCCGCCATCACATCCAAAGTATACGATGTTCGGGTTGGTGGGATGGTAGGTGATGGCATGATGATCAGCATGAGCGTATGTTGGCGGACCTTCCGGACCTCCTGCGGGGACAACGTTATCATACCCTTGATACCAGAACGATTTGATGGAAAGCGTTGTGCCACTATTGGTTGATTTGTAGATGTCAAGTCCGGCACATAATACCGTCGAAGCGCTGGTTGGATGCACAGCAATCACATTGTCATACCATCCCTGTGACGATACATAGTTGGTGCTCGTCATCTGGGTCCAGCTTGTGCCCGCGTTGGTTGTGCGATAGAGTCCGATGATCTGTGATGTACTGGCATTCGCTATTCCGGCGTACACGGTGCCCGGACTTGAGGGAGAAAGGGCGAGAGAAGTTCTGCCAAAGTTTGATGTCGGTAATCCACCGGCAAGAAGGGTCCATGTCGCACCGGCATTGGTGGTCTTGTAAATTCCCGGATCAACCGTGGAATTACGCTGTCCATAAGTTGCGTAGAGCACTGTCGTGTCTGATGGATTGATCACAATATCCATTCCCATTAAAGGCGTGTGAATCAATGTCCAGGTCGAAGCGGCATTTGTGCTCTTATACGTTCCTTCGGTTGTAATCGCGTAGATCGTATTCGGATTGGAGGGATTAAGCAACACTTTTTGTACAGCGGCGAGTTGTGGGAACGTGAAGATGAGACTTGTGACACTCCAGGTTACTCCTCCATCGGTCGACTTCAACACGCCCATGCCGTAGGTTGTACGCGCGCCAGGTGTTCCTACTTGCCCGCGTTGGTACAAACTCCCTACCTCACCCGTCCCGATGTACATGATGCTGGTATTAGAGGGGTTGATGGCAATTGAGCTGACCGCAAGTGTCGGGTGTCCGGTGTTTACTATTGTCCAGGCGCTGGTTCCGACACCGGCAGTAGTAGACTTCCAAAGGCCTCCGCTTGCGGAGCCAGCCCAGAGTGTATTCGGGTTTGTGGGATCGATTGCAATTGCAAGCACGCGTCCGCCGACGTTGTCAGGGCCAATCGAAGTCCACTGGGAGGTATCTGCTGTCGCATCAGTGATGTCCTGCTCGCTTGGCATTTGTGTGCGCGAGTATTCTGCTGCACGCAAGAAAGCTCCGACCGGAATCTTCTCGTACGGTGCTGCGCGTTGTGTGTACCAATACTCAAACGCATCGAGCGCCCCTCCTTGTTTTCTTTTCCGTGTAGGATGTGAATCGGGAGTGATAAACGCAGCGGAAAAGAACACACAGACTGCGACGGAAGAGAGGATGATCCTCTTGAGCATACGGAGCCCCTGGCAATGACTGGGAGAAAAACTGTGACCTGACCACTATCAATATATCCAAGACGCACCGAAGAGGCAACAGGCCCTGCGTGCGATTCTTGCATACGTGCGCCAAATCTAATATCATTCTCACAAATCACCACCACGGAGAGTGACCATGAACCGCTTTCTTCTCATTCTGTTCTTCGTTGCAGCGTCGTCCTCGTTTGCACAACACTCCACCCCCTTTACGCGTGCAGATAC